>NZ_CALPDC010000104.1:0-1000 GCF_943193165.1 Weizmannia agrestimuris | reverse complement strand
GGTGTACATTTAGATGATAGAGTGTCTTCCTATTTTTTTCCACTCATCTGCCCCTGCGAGTAAAATTTTACACATACGAAATTTTTCCGCACAAAGTGAGGTGAATTGATATGGCCAAGCAAAACAAAGCTTTCAAGTTTCGTTTGTTACCAAACAAAGAACAATCCGCATTATTAGCTAAGACATTTGGTTGTGTTCGCTTTGTCTACAATAAGATGTTAGCTGAACGCAAAGAAACGTATGAAAAGTTCAAGGATGATAAAGAATTGCTTAAAAAGCAAAAGTTTCCGACTCCTGCAAAATATAAAAGTGAATTTCCATTCCTAAAAGAAGTGGATTCTTTAGCTTTGGCAAATGCACAAATGAACTTACAGACTGCTTATAAGAATTTCTTTGAAGGAAATGCGGATTTTCCAAAGTTCAAAAATCGTAAAGCAAAACAATCCTATACAACTAATATGGTCAACGGAAATATTAAGCTAGAAAATGGTCATATCAAACTGCCAAAAATCAAAAAGCCAATAAAAATGAAACAGCATAGAGAGATACCTGCTGATTATAAAATCAAATCTTGCACTATTTCTAAAACAAAGACAGGCAAATACTACATTTCAATTTTGACAGAATATGAGAAAGATATTCGTCCAGTTAAAATACAGAAAGTTGTTGGTTTGGATTTTGCTATGGATGGTCTATATGTCGAGAGTGAACAGGGTAAGAAAGCCAATTACCCACGTTACTATCGGCAAGCCTTAGATAAATTAGCAAAAGCACAACGAATTCTTTCTCGAAGAAAGAAAGGTTCTGCACGTTGGAACAAGCAACGACTAGTAGTGGCTAAGTTACATGAGAAAGTGGCGAACCAACGCATGAATTTTCTTCATCATAAGTCAAAAGAATTAGCTTCTAACTTTGATGCTGTCGTGATTGAGGACTTGAACATGAAAGGGATGTCTCAAGCCCTTCACTTTGGGAAAAGCGTTCATGATAACGGCTGGGG
>NZ_CALPDC010000102.1:0-1266 GCF_943193165.1 Weizmannia agrestimuris | reverse complement strand
CAACTACAACAATGGATTGCGGGTCTGCCGAATTATATCAAGGTATACCTACCTGTTTCAGTCTGCGAAAGTTGAGTAAATACCTTATCTTGCGCTGATATTTTCATTTTGCTCACTCCCGGCTGGAACTCTATATTGATAGCACAATCATACCATTTGAAAAATATATTACAAATTC
This sequence comes from Weizmannia agrestimuris, assembly GCF_943193165.1. Taxonomy (NCBI): domain Bacteria; kingdom Bacillati; phylum Bacillota; class Bacilli; order Caryophanales; family Bacillaceae; genus Heyndrickxia; species Weizmannia agrestimuris. The sequence continues at coordinate 1,088 of NZ_CALPDC010000102.1, read as the reverse complement.
AGAAAAAAGCAAGAGATATGGCCGGAGTGGATATAACTTATCTTAAAATCTCTTGATTCAAGGATAGCAACGCCAGGCACTCCACGGAAAAAAGCGGTTCGGGCTGGTGTTGTTTAGTCGGAAAGTATCAACGGCAGTTAATAACAAGTGATCAATGAGACCATTCTCCAGTTCCTTTTTCAACTCCGGAAAAGTGGCTTCTTTGAACTCTTTTTTTGTCCAGATCAGCTTTATCAAAGTATACGTTGCCATAGAGTAGCTGAATCCAAGCCTGTTTAACATCTTAGAAACACCCTTTGGAGTAAAAGTATTAGGAAAAATTAGATTTTTATTTACTTTTCTCCCTAAACTTTTTGGCCTTTTGAGGGATTCGAAGTATTTTGGAGGACCCATTAAAAATAGGGAGTAATATGAGAATGGGGTTTTATTTCCTGATGGAATATTGCTAAATTTAAGTCTAATAGGGATTTACAAATATTTATATTTAGTGTACAATTCTGTATATAAGATGAAACACAAAGACTGGGGGAAGGTATTGTGAAGTATCCATTAGTACGTAAGCATCTCATGATGGTACCCTTCGGTAAGAAATTGTCTATAGGAACTATTCCTAATGGCGCAATTGAAATTGAAGATCCTGATAGAGCGATTGATTCTGTATTATCCATTTATGATGGAAAAAGAACAGTAGAGGAAATACATAGATTGAATGTTATGGATAATATTAAAAAACTAATTTAAAAGGAGATTCTTTTATGAAAGCACTACTTGTTTTAGATATGCAAAATGGAATATTAGAAATGAAGGACTTTAGTGAAGAAAGGAATAAAATCAAGAACATTATAAAAAGGTTTAAAGATGCAAAAGATTTGGTGGTATTAACAAAACATATAGATAAGGATCCAAATAGTCCACTAGCTGAAAATACTGAAAAGAGTGATATTGATAAGGAATTTGCTCAATATGCGGATCTTACTATAACCAAAAACACTCCAAGTGCATTTTTTGGTACAACCCACATTTCGCACGTCTTAAATAAAATTCATTTTAATTTTTGAATGAACTATATTTAAACATTTTGGTGGGAT
>NZ_CALPDC010000101.1:0-1337 GCF_943193165.1 Weizmannia agrestimuris | reverse complement strand
CTTATAAAAGATATAAATCGGAATGTATTGAAACGGTTTTGACTAATCGTTCCAATCATGATATTCCGGCAGATGAATCAACACTTTATCGTTGGATAGACTGGTTTTATTTTTATGTAGAATACTGGATCCATTGCCTTGTTTCCATTAAACATCAGACCAAACAAGATGGGGACGACCTGAAAGTTTTGCCCGAAACTTCGGGGACCGCACTCCAAAGATTAGGGCGATTGGTGGGCAATGCCTCCGGATGGCTGGCGCGTGTTGTCCGACCCGTTGTAAATTTTTATTTATGGGTACATACCCGTTCTGCATTCTTGTCCGGCGGGGGTTGATTTACACTCATGGTAGATAAATAGGAAAGGAGTCTATCATGAATGGATCACAAGAAAGCAGATGAAATGGCAGCCCAAAGGTTTCAACTCATTTCTCCATTATTGGCGGATGGATTGGATGCCGGAAAAGCGAAGGAATTAAAGGAACAAATTTGTAAGGCCTCCGGCCTTTCTGAAAGGACTATCAGGCGTTATTTAACGCAGTTTCGAAAAGAAGGATTTTCAGGATTGAAGCCCAAAGGAAAGCAGTCCCAAACCAAGCCTGAGGCAGTCCCGCCACATATCATAGAACAGGCCATTCTACTTAGAAGAGAGGCCCCCAGCCGAAGTGTTTCACAAATCATACAGATACTTGAATGGGAAGGTCTTGCAGAACCCGGGCAAATCAAACGTTCAACCCTTCAGGAAAAGCTATCAGAGAGAGGATACAGTTCCAGGCAGATGAGGCTTTATTCGCAATCAGGAGTGGCAGCCAGAAGGTTTCAAAAAAGACATCGGAATCAGCTTTGGCAGTCTGATATCAAATATGGCCCGTATTTACCGATTGGCCCAAATGGTGCCAAGAAGCAGGTATACTTGGTCGCCATTATTGATGATGCGACGAGGTATGTTTTACACGGTGAATTTTATCCGACACTTGATTCCCGGATTGTGGAGGATGCTTTTCGACAAGCAGTGCAAAAATATGGTGCTCCCGAAGCCGTTTACTTTGATAATGGCAAACAATACAGGACGAAATGGATGGGGAGAACCTGTTCAAAACTTGGAACCCGGCTGGTTTACGCGAAGCCATTTTCGCCAGAAAGCAAAGGCAAGGTTGAAAAATTCAACCGGCTCATTGATTCTTTTCTGGGGGAAGTCTCACTAGAAAAGCCGAAGACATTAGAACGGTTAAATGAACTGTTTCAAGTCTGGCTGACAGAGTGTTATCAGGAGAAGCCGCATTCTGCGCTTGGGGAAAAGATAAGCCCAAGATCGGCATTTAGGAGTGACAGAAAAGCA
>NZ_CALPDC010000100.1:0-1458 GCF_943193165.1 Weizmannia agrestimuris | reverse complement strand
CAAAGCGACAGACATTTATTCGGGTTAATTACTCTATCCCGACTGAGAGGAATTTACACACAAAAAAAGACTTGACCAGACCTCTCTCTCTAGATGTTCATCTTGAAGTGTACAATTAGATGATAGAGCGTCTTCCCATTTTTTCCACTCATTTGCCCCTTCGAGTAAAATTTTACACATACTAACAATTCCTGTAAAAAAGGTGTGAATAGCAGTTGCAAATCGGAATAGACAAGATCGGGTTTTATACCCCGCATTTATATGTTGACATGGAAAAACTGGCACTTGCCCGGAATGAGGACCCTGGAAAATTTTTAATCGGAATCGGCCAGGAAAAAATGGCCGTCGCCCCGGTGACCCAGGATGCGGTGACGCTCGCAGCCAATGCGGCGCTCGAAATTTTAACAGACGAAGATAAAGAAAAGATCGATTTTGTTATTTTCGGCACGGAATCCGGCGTCGACCACTCGAAGGCAGCTGCAATTTATGTGCACCGCCTGCTCGGTTTAAAACCGGAAGTGCGGGCCGTTGAAGTGAAAGAAGCATGCTTCGGTGCTACGGCAGGGCTGCAAATGGCAAGAGGGCATATCGCCCTGCATCCGGAAAGCAAAGTGCTCGTGCTCGGGTCCGATATTTCAAGATACGGATTGAATACTTCAGGAGAGGTTACCCAAGGGGCGGGCGCCGTCGCTATGGTCGTAAGCGCCCATCCGAAAATTCTTGCGATTGAAGAACCGAGTGTGTATCATACGGAAGACATCATGGACTTTTGGCGGCCGGTCTATTCGGATTCCGCTTATGTGGATGGCAAGTTTTCCAATGAAAAATACATCAGTTTCTTCCAAAATGTCTGGAAGCAGTACAGAGAAAAAACCGGCTTTACGCTAAGTGATTTCAAAGCCATTTGCTTCCATATGCCGTATACAAAAATGGGCTTAAAAGCGCTGAGAACGGTGTTGGATGAAACGGATGAAGACGGGCGCGAAAGACTCCTGGCCCATTATGAAACAAGCAAAAGTTATAACAAAATAGTCGGGAACATTTATACCGGCGCTTTGTATTTGAGCCTGCTTTCCCTGCTCGAACAAAATACAAATATAGAAGCAGGTGCGAGGATCGGCCTGTACAGCTACGGTTCCGGCGCAGTCGGGGAATTTTTCTCAGGGATCCTGCAGCCGGGCTACCGTAAAGCCTTGCAGCCGGCCCGCCATCAGCAAATGCTCGAGGCACGAAAAGAAATTAGCGTTGCCGAATACGAAGCCATTTTTACCACATCGCTTCCAAACGACGGGTCGGCCGTTACCTTGCCGGTGAACGAGGATCCGGCCACCGTTTGCCTTGCCGGAATCGAAGGGCACAAGCGGCAATACGTTAATAAAAACAATCGAGTAGGAGGCTAATCATTATTTGATTAGCCGACCTCTCACACCACCGTGCGTACGGTTCCGTACACGGCGG
>NZ_CALPDC010000099.1:0-1460 GCF_943193165.1 Weizmannia agrestimuris | reverse complement strand
TAGAGTAATTAACCCGAATAAATGTCTGTCGCTTTGTTGGATTGGTCAGACGATTTCGGTTGTTTGGCTTTCCATTCAAAATAGTCTTCCATCTTCAAATAGCGGCGTCCTTCTGCCCATTTTTCATCCTTTTCCATGAGAACAGAACCCATTAGCCGGATTACGGAATCCCGGTTAGGAAAAATACGGATAACCTGTTCCCGACGGCGAAATTCTTCATTGAGTCGTTCCATGCCGTTTGTCGTTCTCAGGCGACGACGATACGGCTCCGGAAGTGAGAGTGCTGCAGTGACATCGTCAAAGGCTTCCTCTACCATTTCAGTCACTTTAGGCGCTTTATCCTGATAAGTATTCAGAAAGGACTGAAGTAGTGTGTGTGCTGTTTCAATGTCTGGAGCGTGGAGAATGGCTTTCACTTGTTCAGTTCCTTCGCTCTCTAAATGTTTTGGAAGCCGATCGTGTACGTTACGCAGAAAATGAGCTTGACATCTTTGCCACGTTGCTCCCTGAAACGCTTTTTGAACAGCGCTGACTAAACCGCCATGATCATCGCTAACGATTACATCTACGCCCTTTAGTCCACGAGATTTTAGCCAATCAAAATAATTCTTCCAAGCCTCTGTGCTTTCACTGTCATCGACTTTTAGGCCAAGAATCGATCGATAGCCTTTCTCGTTGACACCATAGCTAATCAATACACCCCGGGAACGGACACGGCCATTTTCACGCACCTTTGTATAAATTGCATCCACAAACAGAAACGGATAGCTGCCCTCTAGGGGACGGTTATTCCAGCCCGTAACCACGGGATCCAGCTGCCCACAAAGATTCGACACGGTCGACTTCGAGAAGTCTGAACCACAGAGCTCTTCGGTGATTTGACTGACACGGCGCGTAGAAACACCATTAATCACCATTTCCATCAAAGACAGGACCAGTGCTTGTTCACTACGCTGATAACGCTGAAAGAGATCAGTTGAAAAATGACCGTTGCGCAGCCTGGGAACGTACAAAGAGAGCTTTCCCACGCGGGTTTTTAGTTGGCGGGGGTAGGAGCCGTTTCGGTAATCAATTCTAGCTTCATTACGTTCATATTTTTCGGCTTTCAGCTGTTCGCTGGCCTGTGCCTCCAGAACTTGATTCAAAATCGCCTCCAAAAGGGCATTTATACCCGATTCTTTTGAATCGCCAAGAAATAATTGATGCAAAAGTTGTTCATCTAGAGTAATCTGTAATTGAGCCATCCCTGAATCTCTCCTTTAGAAATTTAGTTTTTTGGTTAACTCTATTCTAACTGAGATGATGGGCTCTGGCTCATTTTCTATAAAAAAATGATAGAGACGGCAAGAGAAATGAAATCCCGCTGTTTTTCTGGAGGGGGCTGGCCAGCCCCCTCCAGAAAAACAGCCCCTATACTCCATATTCCCTCATATTCAGATAACCCTTTTTACACAATTATA
>NZ_CALPDC010000098.1:0-1681 GCF_943193165.1 Weizmannia agrestimuris | reverse complement strand
TTCCAGATTTGACAAGGATTTTGGCTACTTTTGTCGAATATAAAGTGTAAGGATTTCAAAGGAAACACGTAAAAAACCTTGCACTTGGAGGCTGTTACGATGTACAAAAAGACCGAACATCAATTAACTTTTGTAGATGATTTTTTTCTACCATTCGGTGGGAAATGAAATAAAGAAAATCGCTGGGTCCGTCTTGCTGAAATGATTCCTTGGTGGATGGCCGAAGAAAAGTATGCCAAGTCCTTCAAGAAGAAATTCAAAGGCGAAAAGGCTTATTCTGTCAGAATCGCTCTTGGGGCTCTTTATATCAAAGAACGGCTTGGGCTGTCTGACCGGGAAACAGTCGAACAGATCACAGAAAACCCGTATCTTCAGTATTTTATCGGCTTGCCTGAATTCCAGGAAAAAGCCCCATTCGACCATTCTCTGATGACTCGTTTTAGAAAACGTTTGGGCGCAAATATCATCAACGAACTGAATGAATGGATCGTTCTGGAAGAACAAAAACGCCAATTGGAAGAAGCATCTAAGGAAAACGACAACAATGATGATCAGGATCACGACGATGACGATCATGATGATGAAGATCGTAATGATCATGATCATGATCGTGGCGATCTTCAGCCTTCCGGTTCCGATTCAGAAAAGCATTCAACTGAATCGGCTTCTCCCAAAACGAAGAACAGAGGAAAGCTCATTTTGGACGCAACCTGTGCACCGGCTGATATTGCTTACCCTACAGACCTCGGGTTGTTGAACGAAGCCCGTGAGAAATTGGAACATATCATTGATGTCCTGCATGAACCACACAAAGGGAAATTACGTAAGCCACGGACCTACAGAAAAAGAGCCCGCAAGGACTATCTTTCTGTCGCTAAGCAACGTAAAGCTGGCGCCCGGAAAATCCGGAAAGCTGTAGGCAAACAGCTCGGATATGTGAAACGAGATCTGGAGATCATTAAAAATCTTGTTTCCCAAAGCTCTCTGTCTCTTTTAAGCAAAGATGAATACAGGCAACTTCTCGTGATTCATGAACTTTACCGCCAACAGGCAGAAATGTACAAAAAGAAAACACACCGGGTTGACCACCGGATTGTAAGCATTTCCCAGCCACATGTCCGTCCAATTGTGCGCGGCAAGGCAAAAGCGAACGTGGAGTTCGGTTCAAAAGTCGCCATCAGTGTCGTAGATGGTTATGCCTTGATTGAGCACCTCGACTGGGAAAATTACAATGAAGGGACCACTCTCAAGGAATCTGTTGAAAACTACTACAACCGGTTCGGATTTTATCCGGAAGCGATCTTGGCAGATAAAATTTACCGAAACCGTAATAATCTGGCATACTGCAAATCTCTTGGCATTCGTCTGAGTGGGCCAAGGTTAGGACGCCCATCCAGAACGGAAGACAAAACCTTGGAACGCGTCGCAAGGCAGGATGCCTCTGAACGTAATGCCGTTGAAGGCAAATTTGGCGAAGGCAAGCGCAAGTATGGGCTGGGCCTTATTCGAGCACGCCTTCAGGAGACCAGCGAAACAGTAGTAGCCCTTCAATTCTTCATACTGAATCTGGAGCGTAAGCTCAGGGTTCTTTTTTTTAAATTTTTACACAACACTATTTTATATTTTGATAATCGGAATTTGGCTTGTATCTGACCAAATTTGATTCGTTCAGCAAGCCCTA
>NZ_CALPDC010000097.1:0-1761 GCF_943193165.1 Weizmannia agrestimuris | reverse complement strand
AAAGCGACAGACATTTATTCGGGTTAATTACTCTATCCCGACTGAGAGGAATTTACACACAAAAAAAGACTTGACCGCTTGCCTCATATCCTTTATTATTGAAAAAGTTTTTCTTGATAAGGAGAAGAGGAAGAACATGGCAGTGTTTTTTAAAGGGGCATTTATGCTGATTGGCGTTGCTTTCATCGGAGAGTGCATTGAATTTTTAACAAATATGGTACTTGCAAATGAACTCGGGGCGCACGGCATGGGGCTGTACATGTCTATTTTGCCGGCCATTTTTTTAATTGTCACCATCGCCAGCATGGAACTGCCCATCTCCATTTCAAAATTTGTTGCGGAAAAGGAAGAAAAATATCATCGTGATATGCTGCGGTTTACAATCCGGCTGGCATCTTTGTTTGTCCTGTTGCTCATGGCGGCAGTCGCATTGCTGCTGCCGGCGCTTCCAATTTTCCATCATTACCACCCGTATCTTCGCTGGCTGATCATTGCGCTTATCCCGATGATCGCCTTTTCCTCAATTGCGAGAGGTTATTTTATGGGTGTCCAGCAAATGGGGAAGATTGCTGCTGCCAACTTCCTGAGAAAAATGATGCAGCTTATCCTGCTTGTCTTGCTATTTCATTGGATGGAATTTGACGTGCAAATGTCGATTTTTATCGCGATATGCACACTTGTCGGTAGTGACTTGATTGTGCTGCTGTATCTTTTTCATATGTTTGTGCTGCAAATGCGGACGCTCAAGAAAAAAGAACAGGCTCCAATGGGGGGAAAGGAAATCAGAAGGAGCCTTCTTTCTGTTTCCTTGTCGACAACGGGCATGCGCGTATTTCATGCCGTCACAAATGCGATTGAACCATTTTTTATCAAATGGGTATTGCTTAAATCCGGGATGACGGAGGGGATGGCAAACGAACATTTCGGACTGGTGGCCGGCGTCGCTTTTACGATCGGATTTTTTCCGGCCTTTATTGCCCATTCCCTGTCCACCGTATTAATTCCGACTGTTTCGGAAGCTTATGCCAAAAGAGACGGCATAAAGCTGCAGAAACTGCTTCAGCAGGTGATGATGATGACGTTTCTTTACGGGCTTCCGGCTGTCATTGTCATTCAGGTGTTTTCCGTGCCGCTCACAACTTTGTTTTCCCATTCGGCTGCCGCCGCCGTTTATGTCCGTCTGTTATGGCCGTATTTTCTGTTTCACTATTTTGTCATTCCGATGCAGGCGTTTTTAATCGGCCTCGGCCTGGTCAGGGATGCCCTCGCGCATTTTATTTGGTCAACAATGGTTACGTACTGCCTCATTTATTATCTTGGCTCAAATCCCCAGTACCAAATGGCCGGCGTCATCATCGCTATGAATACGGGAACATTGCTTATCATGATGATGCACTATTTAACGATTTGTAAAAAAATTGAAATCTCCCTGATTCTCCGCAAATCAATGAAACATACTTTTTAACGGTAGATATACGGGTTCCGGCAGGCTTTTTGGATGTTTGTCCGGGTTTGTGAGGGTCCGCGGTAATTCTTGAAAGTTTGTGCAACATAACCCAGCTTGATCGTTTTATAAGGGGGGAACGAGAAAGAATCGAAATTTTTGATAGTAATTTCACATAGAATGGTTCTACGTTAAGGAACAGACGAAAAAATTGGTCAAAAGTTCACATAGAGCGGTTCTACGAGTCAAGTCCAGGTTATTGTGTAAATTTATGGGCAAATGTTTTCAACCACCCTTTCATTTTTTCGGCTTAACTT
>NZ_CALPDC010000096.1:0-1844 GCF_943193165.1 Weizmannia agrestimuris | reverse complement strand
CAGCAAGTATGTCACAGTGACAAACGGCAAATATGCTGTATACCAGAACTTTAACTGGAAAAAGAAAAATGTCAAAGCTGCCAATAAAACCTACCTTGCCAAGTATGCCTATTATCACAGCAATGGCCTCACCTATCTTTCCCTGTACGATGGCAAAGGGAAATGGGTTGGTTACATCAACGCAAAAGCGGTGAAAGCAAAATAATCATGATAGGAATAAGGGCGTGCCTAAAAGCCGGTCACTCGGCCGGGGCATGCCCTTATTTTTTTCACATTCCAGTACTTTACCAATCCTCCTTCTTTGCAGATCGTAAAAGTTAATGGGACACATAGATTCCCGTGTACTCTTTATTATAAAAGTTGGGCAGTACAAACCCTATTTGGATATAGCTATACGCCCAATCGGCATCCCGATAGATCCTCCCCCCCTGCTGCCTACTCAAATAGCTCATCCGCCAATTTTTCGATTTGGGCTTTTCGTTCCTTTGTTTGTTGCCTGTCAATGCGCAGTGTTCCATCTTCGACGACGAGAACGTCTCCGGCTTTGACACCGGATGGGAGCTTACTTAGACGGATATCCACAGTCGTCCGGTCCTCTTTTTCACAAACAGCAAATTCCCCTTCGATCCGATCCACAATATATTTCATCAAAAATGGCCTCCTTTATTGCGGGGTAAAAGAAGTATGGGTGGTATATGTTTTCCCTTTTACAACAGCTTTTATATCAATCCGCACTTCATAGCCAGGAGCCGCTCTGCTGATTCGAACCGAAAGCGGCGTCCCTACCGTTCCCTGATAGACGGTGTCTTTGCTTTTATAATGAAAAGTGGCCTGATACGTTGCGCCTGTCAAACCTGTAACCATTAAATTGATTTTACCATACTGCTGAGGCGTTGGATCATCAAGATTCGCCTGTAATGTACCGTTAGAAGTGGTTTGCTGGGATGGCTGCTTTACTGGCGGAGCAGCCTTTCCGGAAGCCGTTGCATTTCCCGCTTCCGAAGACGAATGATTCGGCGTTAAAGACGGAACCGGCTGGAATTCAATAGACTTCCCATCGGTCACCGCTAAAATGGTTTTCATTTCGTCTGTCCGGAAAATTTGAATATGATTCGCCTTTAAACGATTGATCACCTCGTCATTTGGAAGCCCGTACGAATTCACCTTCGCTACCGAAATAATCGCGTACTTCGGTTTTACGGCGTCCAAAAACGCCTGACTTGTAGCAGTCTTTGAACCGTGATGCCCCACTTTTAATACTTGGGATGAAAGATCTTGGTGCGTTGCAATCATATCTTCTTCAGAACGGATAGGGGCATCTCCCGTGAATAGAAAAGTACCTTTCTCCCCATAGGAAAGTTTTACAACAGCCGACCAGTCATTCATCTCTTCGTGATAATCTTTTACAGGACCGACAAACTTCATCGATGCCCCCCGCAACCCAAGATCAACATTCGCTTTTGCCTGCTTGATTTTAAGTCTGCTATTTTTCACGGCCAGCAAAAAATCTTCATAGGTTCTGGTTGTATTCACGACCCGCGGCGCATATACATTTTTTACTTTTAAGTTTTCCAGAACCGTATCCAGGCCCCCGATATGATCGGCATCCGGATGGGTGGCAATCACATCATCCAATTGGCTGACATGCAGCTGGCGAAGATACCGGACAACATCATCGCCTTTGTCATTATTCCCGCCATCAATCCCACATTTCGCATGTCTTAAATAAAATTCATTCTAATTTTTGAATGAACTATATTTAAATGGTTTGGTGGGATGATATCTTCTTATTTTTGAGGAATTTTCGATAAAGTTCTATTGAATTCGACATTCTTTTCATGAAT
>NZ_CALPDC010000095.1:0-1861 GCF_943193165.1 Weizmannia agrestimuris | reverse complement strand
CACCTACTCATTGGTGCGATTCGCACCTTCACATTCCTTGAGGATGGGAGACTTCTTTCGGAAAGCCGTTAAAAAAGCCCGCGGATTTTTGGCAAAAAGTGAAAGTTTCCGATAGGTTAGGCGGGGAAAAACAATAACAAGGGCGGAGCATACCAAAAAGAAAATTCTGCCTGTATCGTGCAGATGAACGAGAAGCCGGGAAATCATGAAACCTGATTAAAAGAGGAGGGGAAACAACCATGAAACGATTGCTTCCATTTATGTCAGCTTCAGACGGCAAAGATGCAGGGGGCACGGCAGCAAACGATAACGTTTCTGCATTTTATTTTGAGGAGAACGGCGGGATTCCGAATAATCCGTTTCTCCCTGTGCTCATTTACCACGGTGTTTTTAAAGGACGGACAGACGAAATTGAGAAAGTGTTTCAAAAAAATAATTGGGGAAACAACTGGGTATGGACCATTTTCCCTTACCATCATTTCCACAGCAATTCCCATGAAGTGATTGCGGTACGGAGCGGCCATGCCAAAGTGCAGCTTGGCGGCCCTCAAGGTAAAATTTTTACAATTTCTGAAGGTGATTGTGTGCTGTTGCCGGCCGGAACCGGGCATAAACGGATTGAGTCAGGAGGCGGGTTCGCGGTGACAGGGGGTTATCCGGGCGGGCAGGATTATGATACCCAAATGAGGGCAGATGAAACCTTGCGCGAAAATATCCGCAAAACCGGCATGCCGGAAACCGATCCCGTGTTTGGAAAAAACGGGCCGCTTTTTTCCTATTGGACCCCTGAACCGGGCGGCAAAGCAGGATGAGCGGCAGTTCGCGGGCAGAAACGGCCGCCAGGGCAGGCTGGTTCCAGCGCAAAAGATGAAATTTCTTTCTAGTTTGCATTCCATATTGCATAAAATGAAACCCAACTTGAAAGACTAGCCTTGTATTCTTTACAGAAATGGGTGTGAATCATGAAGGAAATTTTGGAACAAGTGAAGGAAAAGCTCGAAAACGCTTATAATCATCCCGATTCAGCAGATTTAGATGCCTGCATCCGGCAGCTTCAGGATGCCCGCCAGCAGTACGGGGACAAAGGGACGATGATTGAAGATGCCATTACGGCGATCGAACAGGCGAAGCATTCGATCCCGGAACACCGCCATGCAGGTACTGATTCGGCGGCAGGCGCATTCGGCCAGGCATACAACGCCCTTGAGCATGCCATTGAGTCTTTCTCTGGAACGGAAAATAATGATCCATTTTAAAAGGCAGATTTTTAAAAACAGCATCGTGCTCCATTCAAACCTTGGATTTTCCAAGGTTTTTCTGTTATTCCATCCATGTAGCGCGAACCGGGCAACGATTTTGGCCAAGGAAGCCAATACTCTCCAAATGATTTCCGCAATCGCGGTTTCGGCAATTTCTCCCATGCATCCCTTAAAAAAAAGCCCAACCGCGCCTTCCCTGCTTTTTCAATTCCGGAACCTCCCATTTCCAAATCCTGCTGCTGCAAAAATAACCGCAATCAGAGTATAGATATATTACGAAACACAGCAAAAAAACTTCAAGGAGGGCATACATTGGACCAATCTTATATACAACAAGGCAACGGCAGTATGGATGCCAGTATGGAAAAACCATTATCACTGAAAAAACTGGCAGACCAGGTCATCGTGATCACCGGCGCTTCGAGCGGGATCGGGCTTGCCACCGCAAGAATGGCTGCAGCCCGCGGCGCACGGCTTGTACTCGCGGCAAGGAATGAGCACGCGTTGAAAATTCTTGCCAATGAGGTGAACTACCCTCCACTTATCAACCTTACGGTTTGATTGAAGTGGGGGCTTCTCGACTTATCGTTGCTTTTACTAGC
>NZ_CALPDC010000094.1:0-2244 GCF_943193165.1 Weizmannia agrestimuris | reverse complement strand
GGAAAAATTTTCTAAATGTGGATAAGTCATTTTATCATAAAACATCTAAAAATTGATGAATTTACTCTTCAGAACTGCGAATGCTTATGAAGATCTTGACAAAGCAGAAAACGCCAATGAGGAATACGGAATATATGAAACCTATTCATATTATAAAGAACGCTTTGGAACGCTTTCCATAAAGCATGATCCAATGGCAGCATATCTTTTGCAAAGGGCGTTGTATCAAAGTTTGGGTGCTTTAACGATGAATTCGAAGGATGAGATTGTCGGGGCGAATTGGGGAACAACACCGGTAACGAATAGGATATGGAATAAGGATATGTATTACGCTTATCTTCCGTTCTCGATTTTTGAACCCCATTTGTATAAAAAAGGCATCTTATGGTTCCTGCAATACGGAATTAAATTTCCTGGAAGCAAATTTAGAGGGGGATTATTTCATTCCCTTAGCAATTCACTGTCTTCGATTATGATGGCAGGGATGTATTTCGAAGCAACCGGTGACCGAACATTTTTCCTGGAGCATCCAGAGGTGTATCCGAAAATGTTAAATATATTAGAGGAAATCCTAAACAGCAGACAAGCATCCGAACCTTACTTGTTTCACTCACTTTGGCTGTCAGATGCTTACTCACTGGGAAAATATCACCTTGGTACAAATATTTGTGTCTGGAAAGGTTGCCAGTCATTATCAACAATCGCAGCGTTCGTATACCATGACATGGAAAAAGCGAATGAATTAAAAAATATAGCAAACTTCATTAAAGAAGATATAGAAAAATACATGACAATAGATGGAACTCACGGGAAACAGTATCTAGAAGGCATTGGCGGATTAACAAATGATACAAAAACTGTTTATCCTCTGCAACCCTACCAGGACGACATTACGAAACAAGGATTAATTTTTCTTACGGATGTCATTGAAAATGGAAGTATAAATCTTGTCATGCATGACGGGGAAGAAACGGACACGACCTTAATGCCCTACTACGGATATAAATCCTATAGTGATCCCATATTAAGGAACTATATAGCCTTCAGCATGAGTCATGAAAATCCGACTTATAATCCGGAAAATAAAGGGATTAAATGGGGAAATGAATCCGGTGCAACTTTTCCGGGTTACATTACTGCCATGTTAGGCATTACAGATGAGGAAAGTATGAATGGAGAAGAAGGATATTTACGTGAGCTAAAACGTCTTGCCGACTTAGATGGATCATGGTGGTGGTGGCCGTACCAGCTAAATTGTAAGCGGGGGGATGTGGTAAGAATGAACAGCTGCGGAAAGTGCAGCTGGGCATCTGGCACATTTGCCACGTTATTTGTAACACAAATATTAGGCATTCAATATAACGCGCTTGCTAAAACGCTGTATTTCAGGCCTTTTTCACCATCCGGCAGTTTTAAATGGGAAAATTTGATGTATGGCTATTCTAAATTCGACTTGTCATTTGAAAAAGACGATGAGGTTTCTATTCGTATTACAAACAAGAATGAAGACTTGGTCGAAGCTTTCGTTGAAATCATTACCGAGAAAAAGCCTTATGATCAAACGAAAAAGATGCTTTTGCCATTTCAAGAATCCAGCTTTCTTAACCAAAAAACCGTGCTGGTCAAAGTAAAAATACCGCCTCATGAAACCTTTGAAATGATAACGAAAGACTAAATTTACATTTACGCTGTGCCAAAATGTGTATTGGGGTGTGAAATATGAATATCTTAAATAATGTAACCAGATTCAAAGGAGAACAGTCCAGAACCATCTCTCCGGAGAATCCTACTGGAGAAAAAGGGAAGGCATGCATGTTTGACAGTAAACTTGGCCCGGGCAGAAAAGGAAGAGGAAGCATATCACTGCCGCAAGGGAAAGAAACAGTCATTGCTGAGATATCCGGCACAGGCATCATCAAACATATGTGGATGACCATTCGGGAAAATACTGAAAAAGGCAGCTTTGTGCTCAGGGATGTAATTTTAAGAATATATTGGGATGGGGCTCGAACACCAGCTGTAGAAACACCGCTCGGAGACTTCTTTTGTAACGGATTCGGCGAAAGATACGATGTAAATTCTTTGCCAATCGTCGTCAATCCAAATGGTGGGATGAATTCTTATTTTGAAATGCCTTTTAGAAAAAAAGCAAAAATCACCATTACAACCCACATTTCGCACGTCTTAAATAAAATTCATTTTAATTTTTGAATGAACTATATTTAAACATTTTAGTGGGATGAT
>NZ_CALPDC010000093.1:0-2286 GCF_943193165.1 Weizmannia agrestimuris | reverse complement strand
CTAGTAAAAGCAACGATAAGTCGAGAAGCCCCCACTTCAATCAAACCGTAAGGTTGATAAGTGGAGGGTAGTTCACAGAAGGTGGCTCCCATTTTTTACCGTTTTTTAAAAGGGACATAGAAATGCCGTAAAGGCTTTTGTTCTTTACGGCATTTTTGTGTGCATTGTAGAAAAATCGTTAAAATTGCTTTTCTGTGGCTGTGGTATGGTGAAAACAGGAGGTCGATCGCCATGCCAAAAAGGGAATTAAACAACGGGCCGGTCATCCAAAAAGAAAAGGAAACCGTGTCACAAATGATTGCCATTTACTGCCGGAAAAAACACCACCGCAAGACGCTTTGCGAAGAATGCCTCGATTTACAAAACTATTGCTTAAAAAGGCTTTCCTATTGCCGGTTTGGCGAGGAAAAAAGCGCGTGTTCCAACTGCAAGGTCCATTGCTACCGGAAAGATTACCGTGAAAAAATCAGGGCGGTCATGCGTTTTTCCGGCCCGTGGATGCTTTTGTACCATCCCGTTTTTTCCATCCGGCATTTATTAAAAAAATAAGTTTGGGCGATGCATGATTTGTAAATGATTTTACATAAATGGATTTTACCGGCTGAGTGTATTATGATAAAACCATATGAAATTTTTTCATCACCAAGGAGCAGAAAAATATGTATAAATTGATTGCCATTGATATGGACGGAACGCTTTTAAACGACCAGCATGAAGTCACTCCGGAAGTCCGGGAAGCTTTACATAAAGCGAAAAAGAAAGGCGTCAAAATCGTGCTGTGCACGGGGCGGCCGATCGGGGGCGTCCGCCGCTTTCTTGAAGATTTATTGCTGAATGAAGAAGATGATTATGTCATTGCCTATAACGGCGCGCTCGTGCAAAATACGCATACGAACGGGGTTGTCGCGGAACGGTCGATTGGTTACGGCGATTTGGTGCGGCTGTACGGGCTCAGCCTCGAACTGAAAACGCCGATGCATTTTTTTGACCCGGAACATTTGTATACGCCGAACCGGGATCTCAGTCCTTATACGGTTGTGGAATCTTATTTGACGCAGATGCCGGTGCATTACCGGACGTTAGAAGAGCTGCCGCGGGATATGGTGATTCCGAAAGTGATGTTTATTGACGAGCCGGAGAAGCTGAGCCGGACGATTGAAGCGATTCCGGACTGGGTGCAGGAGAAGTACACGATGGTCAGAAGCATGCCGTTTTATTATGAAATTTTGCATAAAGATGCGAGCAAAGGCAATGCTGTGAAACTCCTTGCCAGCCATCTCGGCATCCGCCGCGAGGAAGTGGTTTGTATCGGCGATAATGAAAATGACCTGACCATGATTGAATACGCCGGCTGCGGGGTGGCGATGGGCAATGCCGTCCCGAAAGTAAAGGCGATTGCCGATTTCGAAACGCGCACGAACAACGAACACGGCGTCGCCTATGCAATTGAGAAACTGGTGTTGTCGTAAAAAGAAGGGTGCCCGCCGGCAGAAGGCAGGCACCCTTCTTTAAAATGGATTCGGGCCGGGCTCTTCCAGTGCCTTAGCGAGTTCGCCGCAATCCGGGCAACAAATATAGGTATCATACAAATGATACCCGACATAGCCGTGCGTCAACTCCTGCATATCCCAAATCGTTTCCCATTCCATATCAAAAGTCTTGTTGCAACGTTTACAGTAAAACATCACACTTCCAAAATCTTCCTGTCCCTTTTCCTGCTTCTTTTTCTTCAATTGGATTAGCCCCATTCTAAAATAGTTTTAACGGTTCGGCTTTTGGCTTTTCGTGATGCATCTTACAGGCAGGCTGTCTTTTTTAACGGCTTTCCGAAAGAAGTCTCCCATCCTCAAGGAATGTGAAGGTGCGAATCGCACCAATGAGTAGGTGGGAGATGAATTTCGGTTGGCTTTAGCCAAAGTTATTTTTCCAATCCTTTTCTCAACAATTCTAAGATTGCGGCTGTTCTAGTTGGAATCCCATTTTCTTTTTGATATTGCTCCAATTTTTCTAATATCGTCTTAGGCATATGAATTTCTACACGTTCTTTCTCTTCTCTCATGATTATCACCTCATATTGATTGTACGGATTTTTTACGATATAATCAATATATACGAAATTTTGTATGTGTCAAGTTTTTCTCGATAAGGTTTAAATATCGGGATTCCAAGACACTCTTTTTGTACACTTTCGTATGGATTGATAACGGGTGTGTTGATGCGCGCGAAATTCACTCGCTTTCCGCGGGCGGCCGGCGAGCCTCCTCGCTCGTACCTCGCTGCGGGGTC
>NZ_CALPDC010000092.1:0-2476 GCF_943193165.1 Weizmannia agrestimuris | reverse complement strand
CTTGGCTAATGGTTGGTCGCTACCTACCCCCATAGCGGACTTACACCGCCTAGCGAATCGCCATGCACGGCGCACTGAAATAAGAACGTGGCTTTTTTGCCACGCTCTTATTTCATTCTGCAAGCTTGCGAATCTGTTCATTTACATTTTCATGGCACAGGCCGCCGTGGTAGCAGATGACGGATTCAATATCAAAATCAAGCAGCTTTTTCAATGAAGCCATTGCGGTTCCCATATCAGGCGTGACTTGCTGTCTGGGGCCATGCAGTTTGCCGTTGTCTGCAACCATCGCATCCGCAGCGATCAATGTTTTGCTCTTTTTAAGATACAGGCAGCAATGGCCAGGCGTATGCCCCGGTGTAAAAATCACCTCTATTCCGCCGCCAAAAGGCAGAACTTCTCCATCCCCGATCACTTTGTCCACTTTCGCTTTCGGCGGATTCAAATACATCTGTTTCATTTCTTCCGGCATCGATTCCCATCTTGCCGGATCGATCTTTTCCGGATCCGCTTTGATCAGAAGCCTCTCCCCTTCGATATATGGCTTGTCCAGCCCGTGTGCGTACACCGTAATGGAATGGCCGGACTCTGCCAATATTTCCGGCACGCTGCCAATATGATCCATATCCTGGTGCGTCAGAATAACTGCGTCCAATTTTTCAAACGGCACGCCCGCCTTCTCCATTTCTGCACGGATCAAATCAAGCGAACCCGGCATGCCGGCATCTACCAAAACCGCTTTCTGTTCATCCCAGATCAAAGTGGGGTGAATGATAAAATGGTTCAGGTTGATTTCCAGCATCGCAACGCCCTCGGCAATTTTTTTCAATTGAATCCCTCCCATCTGCATTGTCTTTTCCATTTTATCACAAAAAACAGACAGCCCTATTCTGCTGCCTTTCGCTATTCTTTCCGAAGCTGGAGCTTATGGCGCTGGTGCGCGCCATCGCTGCACCAATAAGAAAAAGGAGGACTCCTGGCACGAGAACGTTAAAAACATGGGTGGCCATATTAGGCAGCACCGTACTAAATCCGTTTCTCGGTGAAGAACTCCCGGCCACGCCGGCAACGCCAACTTTATAAAACCACAATTGGAAACGGCATGTTAACCTTTTGCATCTCGATAGTTCTTGATAACGAATTACAATGGGCATTGCATCAACTGTCTCTCAAAATAAATGCAGCTGAAAGCGACGCCATTTTTTCGTAATAACGAACAAAATACTTTCTTTTTCGCAACATTCCTTTGTTTTCCTTGCTTTTTAAAAATATATTAAGAACAAATTGTTTTATATTACGAACAATTCGTTTTTCACTGAGGTGATTTATCCGAAAACAGCAAAAAGCCCTGTCTTTCAGAGATAGCCTTCTGAAAGACAGGGCGATATATTCACAATCCTTGAGCGCCTGCCAAAAGACCGGGGGTTGCCCTTCCGAAAAGCAGCCAGTATTTTACTTTAACAGCCCATACGCTTTTTTGTACACCGTATTTGCAATTTCTTTATGCCCTTTGTCATTGGCAAGCCAGCCATCGCTTTTGCCCGTGGCCGCTTTCTCTCCTTTCTGGCCGTGTGTATCGGAACGGTTCAGCCAGACAGATTCAATATTGGCAACAGGAACACCCTTTGCCTTCCCCACCTCTTCAATGGCGCGGTCATAAGTAAAAGACAACTGCCCGCTGTTCCAGGTGGTGAGCAAAATGATTTTTGTTTTCTTGCCGGTACTCTTTCTGATTTCATCCACAAAATGTTCGAGATCTTTCTTAAATTGGCCGGCAGAAACGTAAGTGTTTTTGGCATTCCGGTTCAGATCAAACGTACCGAACTCAATCGTCACAAGATCAGGATGATTGAAAATAATATGGGGAAGACTGTCTGCCCCATGTTCCTTCAGGCCGGCCCCGCTCTTGCTGTAGCCATTGATGGTCTTCACTTTATATCCAAGGCCTTGGTGAATGCGCGCAGCCAACAAAGCGGCATACGTTTTGCTTTTTTTCGTTGCAAAATCCCCTGCTGTCAGGCTGGAGCCGACCGGCAAATACACCAGTTCTTTCCCTTTATGTTTTTCGTAAATCTGTTTTGCCGCGCTTTCCTTTGCTGCCTTTGCCTCCAGGCTGCGCTTCTTTTCTTTTGCCAAGTCTTTTTTATATTGCTGCTGTGCTTTTTCAATCGTTTTTCCGGTGTTCGCCTGATAATACCAGTTACCGGTTCCCAGCACACCAGCCGTAATGAAAAACAATAAAACTACGAGCCATCCTTTTTTTCCCAAACTGCCGTCCTCCTGAATGGTTTCTGAGACTATTATACAAGATTTGCCTGTAAGAGGGAAAAAGGATAGGATGTGGTTGGGTATCCAAAAAAACTTGCTTTGCCGTATCCCATTACACCATGGATGCCTTTAGTGAACTACCCTCCACTTATCAACCTTACGGTTTGATTGAAGTGGGGGCTTCTCGACTTATCGTTGCTTTTACTAG
>NZ_CALPDC010000091.1:0-2669 GCF_943193165.1 Weizmannia agrestimuris | reverse complement strand
AATAAGCGATAAGAAGAAAAGCCGAAACAAACCAGAAAACTTGCAAAAAAATGGAAATTTGCAGGTTTATTTTTCGTACCTAAAATAAATGAAATAGGAAAAAATTTACCTACCAAAGTTACAAAGATATATTTTATGAATAATCAGTTATATCTAGAAATCCACACTTGGGAAAACTACCTATTACCGATGTTTGTTAGATTTTCGTCACGGATTCAGGTAAAAGATATAATGGTTAGCAACACGAGCATCATAACTTCTTCAATGAGTGACTTTATTTTTCTCATCGTTCCTAGTTTATTTTACCTGTCTGTTGGAATACTCATTTTCAAAAAAGCATTAGCCAAAGCGGTTGAAAAAGCAATCTTGGGTTTTCACTAAGTGAATGAAAAGAAAAGACTTAGCACGCAGAAAAGCAGCCAAAATAAAATGTTTACCCTTCAAACCCGAAGGCTTAAGAGGTACCGCCGTAAACAAAACATCACTTTTTAATCAATCGTATTTCGTGCCTTCGAGAAGGATTTCCATCGCTTTAAATCTGTATATATTGCCTAGTTTCAAGTTCATGACTTTCCAAATTGACCGTGGGAATCGCTGATGTTGCCAACATTGCGGGTAATGTTCTAGGTAAAAACATCTTTTAGACATCCCCCATTTTTAACGGCTTAATTTTGGGGTTTATTTTTGGATCCATTAGACTACAGGATTGAAAAATGTAAGTATGCTTAAATCTTTGAGAACCGGATAAAAAAACCGGGGTGACGACCATGTCGATTAATATTCACGGCTTGGCTCACGGTCGAAGCATGTTCATGATTAGATGCTTCAACTGATTTTCCAATATCATTTGCAAAAGCAACACCCCTTCCCAATTTTTCTCTTATATCATCAGCATATTCTTTTTAAGTTTTTTAAATCTAAAAAAGCACAGGATATTACCAATTGAAACAAGAAGATACGATGACAATCGGTGATAATATTTAAATTAATGTATGTTTCGTTTTTTGAAGTTACCACCCCTCACTTCTGAAACATCGTACACAGTTACAAAAGCATGCTTATCAATTTCATAAATAATTTCTTTTATTTTGCTATCCTCTAATCGGTTAATGACACATGTAATTTCTTTGAATTGTTCGTTTGAATAACCGCCTTCAACCAGGTTATACGTTGCACTACGTCCCAAGCGGTCACGTATGGTTTCAACCATTAATTCTGGTTGATCGGTGATAATTTTAAAGGTTTTAGAACCGCTTAACCCTTCTTCAACAATATGAATGACTTTGGAAGCAATAAAGTAGACAATTGCAGAAAGAATTGCTCCTTGGAGGCCAAATACTATGGCGACAATAATAAAAACAAACATGTTTAAAAATAAGATGAGGTCACTTGACCCAAAAGGCAATTTTCGAGAAAGTAGTACCGCTAACATATCAATCCCGTCTAATGCACCGCCATTCCGTAACGCCAACCCCATTCCAAATCCGATAATAATACCCCCAACAACGGTTATTATCATTGTATCACCTTGAATAATAGCAGGCAGGGGACGCATAAGTCTTGTACCAATAGCTAGTGAGGCAATACCTATCATTGAATAAATAGCAAAGCTTTTACCAATTTGTTTATACCCTAAAAATACAAACGGAATATTTATTACTACAATCAGAAGTCCCAGGGGCAATCCAGATAATTGAGAACCCACGATACTTAGGCCTGTTACCCCACCGTCCGATACATTATTTGGGATCAATACCGTTTCGAGTCCATATGCTGCTATAAAAGCGCCTATCATAACAGCTAATGCTCGTGACACCTTTTTAAGTCTAATGGTTCTTCTTTTCTTAGTGGTTGTACTGGTTGTACTCATTTGATTTCCCCTTTTCAACGATTTTCTCTTTAAGCTATACACTTATTCATTTATTGTTTTAATTGCCACGGTAGTGCTTATTTCCAATTTCACAAGTAATGCCTGACAATAACTTAGTAACCATATTCATTAAGGTGATTTAAAAGTTCCTGCTGTATACGAGTAAAGACTGAATATCTTCTTCAGGCATTTTTTCTATTGCTTAAAGCATCGCTTGATAAGGAATTGCGTTCTTACTTGATTTCTTTGCCAATTCCTCCCCTTTCAATGTTAACTGTAGCTTTACTTCTCTTCGATCTTCTGTTGAGAGTTTCCTTTCTATTAGACCCATATTAACCAATTTATCAATACCAACACTTATTGTACTCTTTGATAATACAAGCCTTTCTGCCAGCTCTTGCTGTGTGGATTCAGGAAAAGCGAGTAAAGTATTAAGGATGGATAGTTGTTGGAGAGACAAGCCAAAATTTTCCGCATTCTTTTTCGCTAATTTAGCTGTAAATTTGCCAATAGCCGTTAATAATTGATAAATCTCCATGGCTTGCTTCACTTTTGGGTCATCATAGTTTAAGTCCATTTTACTCACACCTTTAAGAAGTAGTTCATTTATAAACTGTTTTTATATAAACTATTTTACACTAAAAAGGGTAAAAAGAAAAATGGACTGGATCACTGGTATGTGTCAAGTTTTTCTCGACAAGGTTTAAATATCGGGTATTCCAAGACACTCTTTTTGTACACTTTCGGCTACCGTGCTTTACTTGCTCGGTGTAATTTTCGGAAAAGATGTAATATTTCC
>NZ_CALPDC010000090.1:0-2788 GCF_943193165.1 Weizmannia agrestimuris | reverse complement strand
GTAGCCGAAAGTGTACAAAAAGAGTGTCTTGGAATACCCGATATTTAAACCTTGTCGAGAAAAACTTGACACATACGGAAAATTGGATGGCTGGTTTTCCCCCTGAAATGCGTTAAAATAAATGTATGCACTTTATCGCGCACAGAGGAGGAAAATATGGAAAAGCAACCTTTGCATAAATTTTACGAAAAAAACCGGCTTGAAAGAATCAAGGCGCTGGAACAGGCGAAGGCCATTTCAGCCGAAGATGCCGCGCTGCTTGAAAAAGGGCTTGTGCTGCCGGATGAAACGGCGGACCATATGATTGAAAACCAGATTGCCAAATATGAATTGCCATATGGTACGGCATTGAACTTTCTGATTGACGGAAAAGAGTATGTCGTCCCGATGGCGATTGAGGAGCCTTCTGTTGTGGCGGCGGCAAGTTCGGCGGCAAAAATCATCAACAAGGCAGGCGGTTTCCGAACGACAGTGAGCAATCGTATGATGATCGGGCAGGTGGCGTTAATGGAAGTTCCGGATCCGATCCGTGCGAAAACGGTGGTGATGGCCCATGAGGAAGAACTTTTGCAAACGGCAAATGAAGCCAAGCCTTCGATTGTGAAGCGGGGCGGCGGGGCCCGGAAATTGGAAGTCCGTCTGATCCCGGCTGATGAAAAAGCCGGCACACCTGCTTTTTTTGTTGTCCATCTCCATATTGATACGCTGGAAGCAATGGGTGCGAATATCATCGATACCATGGCGGAGGCGATCAAACCGCATTTGGAAGAGTGGACAGGGGGACGGGCATTAATGGGCATTCTCTCCAATTATGCCACTGAATGCCTGGCAACGGCCGAATGCCGGATTCCCGTGTCATTGCTTGAAAAAAACGGCATGTCCGGTGAAGAAGTCCGCGACCGGATCATTGAAGCCGCCCAATTTGCATACGCGGATCCTTACCGGGCTGCAACGCATAACAAAGGCATTATGAACGGCGTTGATGCCGTTGTGATCGCAACCGGAAACGATTGGCGCGCAATTGAAGCGGGTGCCCATGCCTATGCAGCAAGGTCCGGCAAGTATCGTTCCCTTTCTATTTGGAGCAAGGCAGAAAACGGAGACCTGCTTGGCAGCCTCACCCTTCCGCTTCCGGTCGGGACAGTCGGCGGCCAGATCAGCATCCACCCTGCTGCCGGTTTCAGCAAGCGGCTGCTGGGTTACCAAAATGCAAAAGAACTGGAATCGATCATTGTCTCCGCTGGGCTTGGCCAGAACTTTTCCGCCATCAAAGCTCTTGTAACAGACGGGATTCAAAAAGGGCATATGGCACTGCACGCCAAATCGCTCGCTATCACAGCAGGTGCCTCCGGAAGCGAAATTGACCGGGTTGCAGAAAAACTAAAACAAAGCGGGACAATTGATCTTGCTACGGCAAAGGAAATTTTAAAAGAAATCAGAGGATGACAGGCGGGGGCACTGAACACAGATAGGAAGAAAAAACACGCGGGTATGAAAAACGGCGCCAAGAATACCGAGGTACTGAACAAAATATAGAAAAAAAACGGTGAGACACGATTATGGTGATGTCCCACCGTTTTCTTCTTTTGGAGCTTTTCAGCGGCTTCTGGCAGGCAGGCGGTTTTTCCTAAAGCTGGATGGAACCACTGAGGCCCGTGCTTACGGCGACATCTCCGTTTTTGAAAAGTGGCCTGCGCTTATTCTCTTTAGCAAAAACGAGAGGCACGCTTTAAGCATGCCTCTCGTTTTTACAGTGCGCCGTGCATGGCGATTCGCTAGGCGGTGTAAGTCCGCTATGGGGGTAGGTAGCGACCAACCATTAGCCAAGAGCAAGGGTGTCCATCGTGAGATGGAATCTGAAGGAAGCTGGAGGCAAAATTCTGACCCGAGGAACACGAACATCATTAGGCGTACTCTCACAGGGTAAGGCTGCTGAACAAGTCAAAGCCCAAAAGCTATCCGGATGTGGAAACGTAAATGGTGCGGGTACATGGAATGAAAGTGAATCACCTTACCACGGGAGGTCTCACGGACAGGTGGAAACAGAGTATGAAACCTGGTTGAAACAAGATTTGCCGTGAGAAGTCAGCAGAGGCCATAGTACGGAGATGCCTGGAGCATCGAAGGAAGGGCTGAACTAAAGGAAGTGGAAGTCAATGAAAGTTACCGAAGAAACGAACAAATGCAGAAAACAGGAAGAAACCTGCTGTCAAAAAGATACTGCGGAACAGGAAGGATATGACAGAGGGCATAGTTTCAAGAGGATAACTGAAAACAACACCACTAACACCAACAGACAGAACGAATGGATGCTCGAACGAATCCTTTCAAGTAATAACCTGCACCGTGCCTATAAAAAGGTAAAGAAAAACAAAGGTGCGGGCGGTGTCGATGGAATGAAAACAGGTGAACTTTTGGCATACCTAACTGAACATCAGAGGGAACTCGTCCTCTCCATTCGAAATGGGACATACAAGCCCCAACCCGTTAGAAGGGTAGAAATACCAAAAGACAACGGGAAAACAAGGAAACTTGGAATACCAACGGTAGTAGACCGAGTCATCCAACAAGCCATTTCGCAGGTCCTAGTCCCTATATATGAAAGAAAGTTCTCAGACAATAGCTATGGTTTCCGACCACATAGAAGTACAAATCAGGCACTTCTCAAGTGCCAAAAGAATGTAAATGAAGGATACCAGTATGTAGTAGACCTGGACTTAGAACAGTACTTTGACACGGTAAACCATAGTAAGCTTATCCAGATATTGAGTGAAACAATTCACGACGG
>NZ_CALPDC010000089.1:0-3674 GCF_943193165.1 Weizmannia agrestimuris | reverse complement strand
CTATTTCATCACACAGTTTAGATAAAAGTTGAGACGGCCCCACATGTAAGGTTAAAATTTGATCTGACATAAAAATTCCCTCGTCTTCCCCTAGTTTAGATAATCATTCAATTCTACAAAGAAGGGGAAAATTCCTTTAAAAAAATCATAAAATGGAAAAATTTACGTGCGGAATATGCGTTATAAAAGAGATTGGAAGAATAATCCACAATTTTTATAGGACTTTTGTATGAGGGATTTATCGTATTTTTAAAGCTGCTAACCCTGATTTTCAGAGTAGTTCAGTAATTCTGCGGAGGTCAGTTAGTACCAACTGATCAGCAGCGGGTCTGCGGATGGATTCCAATTAAAAGTTGGGACTTTCAATCTGAAAAAATATGACAAGGTTCTTCATAGGACAGGAAACTATGGCCCCATTGTTTGGTAACAGACAAATTTTCAACTTGTGGCATCATGGGGAAGGTGAGATATCATATGAATAAGTTGCCAGTTACAACAAAATTTTGTCGAATTGTATAGTCTTGGATGGAAAAATGTTATATAATTTAAATAGTTTACACATAAATGATTTTGGGGGAAATGATGAAAAAACTGAGGATCTTTTTATCCATTTTACTGGTGGTTGTTGTATTGGGCGGCGGGGTGGCTTATTTTGCTTACCAAAAGCTGCAGCCAGAGAACCATTTTAAAAACGTGCCGACCGTCTCTAAAACCGGGAACAATCCGGGTAGCCAAGGCACAACAACACCCAAAATGAAGGAAAACGTATTCAATGTCCTTTTACTCGGTTCAGACGAACGGAAAGGGCAGAAGGTAGGACATTCGGATTCGATTATCTTGCTTCATGTCGATCTGAATAAGCACAAGTATAACATGGCCAGCATTCCCCGTGACACGCGCGTGTATCTTGATGGCTACGGCTATACGAAACTGACAAGCGTGCAATATATTAAACAAGCAACAGGTGGCACAACAGCCGGGATTAAAGCCGCTATCAATTCAATCAGCCAATTGACAGGCGTACCGGTCAACTATTATGTGGAAACGAATTATGAAGGCTTGCAGTCGATGGTGGATGCGCTGGGGACGATTGATGTGGATGTGCCGTTTGATGTAAAACTGACACACCCTTGGTACCCGGAAAACAAAGGGAAAGTCATTGCACAAGGTACACAGACGCTTGACGGGGAAATGGTGACAGAGCTGGTACACGAGCGGTATTCGTTAAAAAACGTGGACTATGACCGCCAGCTGTTGCAAGAAAAAGTGCTGATCAGTATTGCCAAAACCGCACTCCAGCCAAAAAATTTAACAAAACTGCCAAAACTGGTGGACAAATCATCTGATTTTGTCATTGCTACCAATATGTCAAAAACAGATATCGCGAGTCTCGGTCTGCTTGTAAAAAATCTTAACACAGATAAGCAAGTGACCTATTACCAGCTGAACGGCACATCGAAAAGCATGTACGACGATATTTTAAAAAACAACAACTCAGAAATCGTCCTCGACCAAACGGCATTGAAAAAGACAATGGAGCATTTTGAATAAAAGGTCCGGAATTGGGATTATGATTTGCATAATGGAGCTGGGAATAAGTGGGGACAATTTAGGTTTCAAACGAATTTTATCCACTTGAATTTTTTGGAAAGTGAACGGCCAGAAAAAGCGGCCATCTACTTTGCATGGAAAATAAATAGATTGCTGCGTAAGCTAATAGGGTTAATTACTTTTTCTGTATGTAAAGGCCCGGTATTTTGAAGGCAGATAAGAGCAAGGTTCCAGATAAGGTTGCTTTGTTTTTACGGAGGCATGATGGGAGGGGCCGGGTCATAAATATTTTATAAGTCTGGTGTACAACGCCGGAAATCTAATTCAGTGGGGGTATTATAATGGCATTAATTTTATACGCCGTCTTTATTGCAATTGCGCTTTATGTTTTAAATGGCATGGCATTTATGAAGCTGGCCCAAAAAGCCGGGCGCGGGGATATTGCCTGGATGGCTTGGGTTCCGGTCTGTAACGTGATCCAGCAGCTTCTTTTGATTAAGAAAAGCGGATGGTGGGTGCTCATTCTGCTCGTCCCGTTTGTGAACTTTATTTTTATGATTATTTGGCAAGTTAAATTGCTTCATGCATTCGGCAAGCATGGCGCCTATGTGCTGTTGTATATTTTTATCGGCATTGTTTATCAAATTTTATGGATCGTATGGGCATTTTCCGACGAGACGGAGTACGTGGAAAGGGAAGCAGTGTGAAGCAGTGTAAGGATAAAAAGATGCCGGCGTTTGGTCCGGCATCTTTTTATTATCATGAAGCTAAAGTGGGAAAGCTGCTCTGTTGTTTTAAAAGGGAAACGATCACGAGGCCCACTGCTGTTTTTGGATCCAACAATATACCTGTTAAGGCAAATCATTGCCGGCAGCAAAATAAATATCATACCAGTCTCGGCGGGTAAGACTTACTTTTGATGCTTCTGTAATTTTTTTCAGCCTTTCCGGGTTCATTGTTCCGGCAATGACTTGGATTTTTGCTGGATGCCTTAAAATCCACGCGGTCGCGACGGCCTCTTTGGACACGCCTTGTGCTTGTGCCAATTGGCCAAGTTTTTCGTTCAATTCCGGGAATTTTGGATCATCGATAAAGACGCCCTCAAAGAATCCGTACTGGAACGGCGACCAAGCTTGAATGGTGATATCATGCAGGCGGGAATATTCCAGAATTCCGCCGTCATGGTTGATGCTGCGTTCGTCTTTCATATTGACGTGCATCCCGAAGTCAATCATACCGGTATGCGCGATGCTGAACTGCAACTGGTTGACAATCAGTTTTTGAGAAATGTATTTTTGGACAAGATCTACTTGGTACGGATGGAAGTTGCTGACCCCGAACTGGCGGACTTTGCCGGCATTTTGTAGCTCTGAAAAAGCTTCGGCAATTTCTTCTGGTTCCATTAACGGATCAGGACGGTGAAGCAGGAGTATATCCAGGTAATCGGTTTGGAGCCGTTCCAGAATACCGTCAACCGCTTGTAAAATATGCGATTTGGAAAAATCATACATTTTGTCGCCGATGCCGCATTTTGATTGGAGAATGATATCTTCCCGTTTGATGGAACTGTTTTTCAGCGCATTTGCAAAAATTTTCTCTGATTCTCCTTTTCCGTATATATCGGCATGATCAAAGAAATTGATGCCATGCTCGACTGCTGTTTCAATCATCGTTTGTGCCTCTTTTTCCGATAACGCATTCATCCGCATGCAGCCTAAAGCAACTTCTGATCCCAATATACCGCTCTTGCCAAGATTGATATGATTCATCTTCATACCTCCTGTAAAATGCTTCACATTTTATTATGGATTTGGATCATCTGCAAAGTCAAAGAAAAGCACTCGCATAACCAGGGGACGACGGATCAAATTTGCAAATTGAAAAATCTACTTGAAAAACGAACGTTTGTCCTTTATAATAAAACTGAAAAATAAGAAAAGGAGTGCTGCCATTGGAACTTGTAATGGAAAAACATGCCGGTTATCACGTGCATGACCGTTTGTTTAAGGAGCTGATCCAAACTTTTTTCAGGAGTTTATGGATGCCTTTTTCCCGGATCTTTCAGCGGATCTCGACTACCGCCGGGTGCGGTTTTTGTCGCAGGAACAGTTTACGGACTTTCC
>NZ_CALPDC010000088.1:0-3866 GCF_943193165.1 Weizmannia agrestimuris | reverse complement strand
CGATGCCTTTTACTAGACAACCAGGGTAATAAGCGATAAGAAGAAAAGCCGAAACAAACCAGAAAACTTGCAAAAAATGGAAATTTGCAGGTTTATTTGTCATGCCCTAAAATAAATGAAATAGGGAAATATTTACCTACTAAAACTACAAAAGTATATTTATTGAGTATTGAGATACATCTAGATATCCCCTCTTGGGAAAACTGCCTATTACCGACGTTTGTTAGATTTTCGTCACGGATTCAGGTATTAATTATAGTTCAAATTTTCTTATTCTGCAACGGAAAATTTGAAATTTAAATAATTTTTAACCCCATATAAATAGGAAATAAGTTCACAAAAAAGTGATGTTTTTTAAATCTGGTTAGCATTTTTCCTTCGACTCAATAGTCATACATGTCTTTTAATTTTGAACTTTCACTCCCAATCCGCTGCCGATCTATTCGTTCTACTGATAGCAGAGAAACAAATAAAAGCCAAACTGTCGGAGCAATACCCTGGCAGTTTGGCCTACACACGTAAAAAAAAATCAAGAATAACGTAAATTTCCAAATCACAATTTCAATCCACGCACTTACTGAGTACAGCAAAATATAAACAACGCATCCATTTCGCGTTAGCGTTTATACCTTATCGTACTCCCAATAAATGCGAATACATCGGTAGTTTATCAAAGATGATTAAAAATTTCAAAGCATCTGTACTCACCTTCTATCTTCGTTTGTTTTCCGCACGCCTTCCCTGCATCCCTTGTTCAGCTCAATAAATGCAGGCAGAAAAAATGATTAACCATTCTTTTCGCAAACCAAACTATAGTATAATCTAATAGTATGTGAAAAAAATGAGGGGGAAGTTTGATGAAGAAAGTAACAAGGTCTTTACTGGTGGCTGGTTCTACGCTCGCTTTGCTGGCTGGTTCTTTTGCCCCATCTTTAGCTGTGCCATTCGCACTTGCTGATACACCTTCAGACACTGCGGCGGCCTACAGCAACGGGACAGATACGGGCGCTTTTAAATTGCCTGCCTTAATCAGTAAAGTATCCACTGTAACAGATGATACCATCCGCGGTATTGATTTAACACCCTATCAAGCAGAACTGGCCGCCGGGGTAAAATACAAAGACTTTAATGGCCGTTCGCTCGATGAAGAAGGCTTTATGAATCTATTAAAAGATTCCGGCGCCAATTATGTCAATCTTAAAGTTGCCGTGAATCCTGCAAATGATGAAGGCAAATCATACGGCGGCGGGAACCCGACGCTCGAAAACGCCGTTAAAACTGCACAGGCAGCCAAGTCAGCAGGATTGAAAGTCAATATTAATTTCTTATTCTCAGATTTTTACACAAGCAAAAATAACCAGAAGCTTCCCAAAGGATGGGCAACGGATAACTTAAAAGATACGGCTGTTCGCTATATAAGCGAATCCTTGAACAAATTAAAAAGCAACAATGTAACACCTGATATGGTTACAGTGGGAAGCAACTTAGCCCAAAATTTTTTGAGCCAGGACATGGCAACCGGCAACGATATTTTGGCGGCTGTAACGAAAGAAATCCGGTCATTTGACAGTAGCATCCAAATTGCATTGGCCTATGCCGGGCCTGGTTCAAACTGGTTTACAACCATTGCGAACAACCTAAAAAGTGCAAATGTGGATTATGATATTTTGGGTGCCAATGTATATGCGGCATGGGATGCAATTTCTGATATCAAAGGGGCCATGGAAGCGGCAAAACAAGCCGGCAAAAAATTCGCAGTATTAAGTGTCAGCTATCCCTTTACAGACCAGGATTCAGACGGGGAAAGCAACGGGTCAACAGCTTCCGACATTCTGAAAAATGGAATTGGCGAAGTCAGCCCCCAAGGCCAGGCAACTTATCTGCACAATCTTTACAGCGCAATCACGGCAGATGGAAATAACACTGCTGGCTGCGGTGCATTTTACGACAATGCTGTGTGGATTGCAGTGGAAGCCGGCAATAGTGGCACCCACTGGCAGCACAATAAAGACGCAGCTGAAAAATACGGGACAGGCTGGGCAACAACGGCGGCAGCCGGATATGTTGATGGCGCCGATCAATGGGCAGGCGCGAGTTCAGTGGATAACCAGGCATTATTTGATGACTTGGGCAATCCGCTCCAATCGCTCACAGCTTTTAAGCAGTTATTAACCGGTACAGATGATGGCAGCAGTGATAACACGAGTGGCAATACAGGCACAACGGCCCCTGCTCCACAATCAGACCCGTTTGAAACCGGGACGGACACCGGCTTAAAAGCACAGACTGTTACAATTAACAAGTTAACAAATATGTCCTCCGATACGATTCGCGGGGTGGATATCTCATCTTATGAAGCGCTGAAAGAAGCCGGCGTAAAATATTACGACTTTAGCGGCAATCAGGAAAGCCTCTTAAAAATTCTCCATGATAACGGCGTGAACTATATCAGATTACGGATTTGGAACGATCCAAAAAGTTCAACTGGCGCAATTTACGGCGGCGGGCAGTCTGACGTTGAACACGAACTGGCGATTGCCAAGGAAGCTGCCCAATACGGGATGAAAATCTTGCTGGACTTTCACTACTCGGATTTCTGGGCAGACCCGGCGCAGCAAATTTTGCCGAAAGCATGGCGGGGGCACAGTGACGCCCAGTTACAGAAAGATGTTTACGGTTTTACAAGCGGCACCATTAAAAAATTCCAGAACGCAGGCGCGGATGTTGGGATGGTGCAGGTCGGCAATGAGATCACCAACGGCATGATGGGCGTAACGACGAACCGTGACGCAGGAGAATCATACACCGGCATTTGGAATAATAAAACAAAATCAGCCCGGGTTGACAGTTATATCAAATCCGGCATCAAAGCTGTTCGCGATACTGTACCGAACGCTTTAGTCACTTTACACATTGAAACACCGGATGTGCAAAAGTATACAGACATTATGAATGCATGGAAACGTGATGGTGTCGACTATGATGTGCTTGGATCGTCATACTATCCATACTGGTCTGTAACGGCAAAAGCCAACACACCAGAAACCTTAACGAAGGTGGAAAAACTGGCCGCCAGCTACGGCAAACTGTTTGCCGTGATGGAAACAGCTTGGGTAAACAGCTTGAAAGATGCTGACGGGACACCAAATTCAATCGGCGAAGAGCAAAGCAATTGGCAAAACACAAATGCTTTCCCGGTAGGCCCACAAGGCCAGGTAGACGCACTGACAAGTTTATACAGTACACTGATGAGCCAGCAAAACGGCCTCGGGGCATTCTACTGGGAGCCGGCCTGGATTCCGGTTTACGCTGGCCGGGATAATTGGAAGGCGAATAAAGATGCTGCTGAAAAATACGGGACAGGCTGGGCCAGCTCAGGTGCTGTCGGTTATTTCCCAGACAGCAAAATGTATTACAACGGCAATCCTGCCTGGGGCGGTACATCTTGGGATAACCAGGGGCTATTTGATGACCGCGGCTATGCTTTGCAGTCACTGAAGTTTTATAGGGATGCTGTCAACGATGTATCCAGACAAACCACAGTAATCAAGTATGTAGATGCGAAAACGGGTGAACCGATTACACCAAATACAATTGTTAGAACAACTGTCGGCAACACCGCAAAAGTGTCTTTACCAAAAGTAAATCACTATACCCCGTCTTCAAAATCGTACAGCTACAGCTTGAAGGCTAATACTGCCGGCGTGAAAATGGTGACTGTAAAATATGAGCTAACCAGCAAACAAGGGAATGCCATAAATTATGGCAAGTACGTGACAGTAACAAACAGCAAATATGCTGTATACCAGAACTTTAACTGGAAAAAGAAAAATGTCAAAGCTGCCAATAAAACCTACCTTGCCAAG
>NZ_CALPDC010000087.1:0-3933 GCF_943193165.1 Weizmannia agrestimuris | reverse complement strand
TGCTGCATCCTCTGCATAAACGACAAGCTTCGTTCCTGCTTTTTGTTTTGCGATGGTTACCTTGAATGCACCGTTATGATCAGCCTTTGCCGTGCCTAAGATTTTCGAGCCCGATTTTACTGTTACTTTTGCCCCCGCTTCCGTGGCTCCTGTAACCACAGTACTTGTATCGCTTACTTCTCCGACTTTTGGAGCTGCCGGAGCCGTTTTGTCTTGAACAGTGACGACGGTTTCTTCACTCTGATTGCCCTTACTGTCTTCTGTATGCACATGCAGTTCTGTTCCGGCTTTTTGTTTAGGAATGCTGACCGAAAAACTTCCATTTGAATCGGTAGAATCGGAACCAATTTCCTTTCCGCTCACCGCTACTTTCACAGTCACATTCGGGTCGGCCGTACCGGTAACCACTGTGTCATTATCCCCAACCGTTTGAACGGACGGTTTTGACAGGGACGTTACAGCGCCTGCATCTCCTTTTTCAAGAAGCGTATAGGTGATATCGGTTCCTTTGTCAGAAGGAACTTGAAAATCATCTTTGGAGCTTAAAGCTTTGACGATGGCTCCGCCGCCTTTTATATTGATGGAGGAACCGCTGTAGGTTTTTACTTTCAGCCCGTCAAAAGCGGTATCCCCTTTAAATCCGTAAAGGCCGGTGTCTTCTTTCAAGACAAGTGCAGCACGGAAATCTGTCATAAACTGGCCAAAGCTAAGGTTCGGATCAATGTATTTGTGGATGATATTCTGCACTGCTTGATAATCAGTATGTGGATCACTAATCAATTCTTTATAAATCGTGTTTCCTTGTCCGCACTGGGCCTTTAAATACTCCATAAACAGGTATGACAAAGAATAGTTTGCCAATGTGTCACCCGCATAATCCCAATACAGGAGCGAATGGCCTTTTGTAATGTCCGCATCTTCATTGTAGTAATCGATCCGGTCATTCAACGGTGCACCGGTATAAATTTGTTCAGCCGCCATCGAGAGGCCCTCATCCATCCAAGTATCCATATCGGTCAATCCTTGCACAAATACTTTCTGGTTAAAATTAATCATATGTTGAAATTCATGCGCCAGCGTAGAATAAGCTTGCGAAACATCTTTAGTACCAGACATGCCCATCAGCGGATAGGTATCAATATAGAAAATTTCCGACTGATTGGAATAGCTGTAATGATACAGGTCACGCGGAGAAAAATAACCAGCCACATAACCGCCACTTCCACTAAATCCATCTTGAATATCATAGCATAGTATATTGACCTTCCCGTTTTGGTCAACATCAGATGGCAATCCGAAATTATCGACATCTAATCGATAGATTTTATTATCGAATTCTTTTCCAAGTAATGCTGCTTCATCCTCTGTAATATCGTTGTTGTTCACCCAAACGTTGGCGTGGTCGCCGCTATAAAGAAGCGTTGCAGAAATGGATGAAAAATCGCTGGTTTCTATATTTTGAACATAGAACGATTTGCTGTCCCCTTTAACATAATCTTTTTTAATCGATTTTGTTTCTTTTTTCAGGGCTTTATTTTGGTTTTTCTCTGTATCAAACGGTGCCACGTAATCCATACGATATGCGGACGGGCTGAGTTTTTTGCTTTCGGCATAAGCATCGTTATTAATGCGGAAAGAACCGGTATATTCAGAGTTTGAACCATCAGGAAATTCATTGCTGATGAGTTCATAGTAATTCGTATCTCCGCTACTTGCCTGCGCACCTATCGGCAACCCAACGATCAAAGAGAACGCTAACAATACATAGAGTACGAATCTCACTTTTTTCATATAACTCCCCCCTAATCTGGTGGATCTCACTCCCAAGTTTGCAGAACCCCTTCATATTAAAAAGGAAATGAAAACCACTTTGTTTAAAGTTTACAATATTTTCTAAATATTGTCCAGAGTTTATCAGAAATTCTTCCCTCTAAATTTTTGGAGATAGGATAAGCAAAAACCCCGGAATTGGAAAAAATTCCAGGGATTAGCAAAATACTGAATGTAAATTTTTTATAGAAATACTTTTTACTTGAAAACTGTTTCAACGGATAAAAGAGGGTAAAGCGACTATTTTTCGAAAAAAAGCCAACATACGGTACATTTAGCAAATTGAATGTGCTGCAGCCCCCTCATTCCTCCCTTAAATCAAACAACTGGTGATTGATCGCGACGGTGTGCGGATAAACATCTTTATAAACCTGATAAAAATCCCGGTAACGATTCACGTTTTTCGGTACCGGCTCAAATGTCCGGCCTGTCCGGATAAAGGCGGCTGCGCAATCTTTGAGGTTAGAGAACCATCCTAATCCGCTTGCTGCAATCATGGCGGCGCCCATCCCAGGACCTTGTTCATTCTGAAGTTTGATGACTTTTGCTTGAAAAATATCAGCCTGAATTTGCAGCCATAGGTCACTTTTCGCACCGCCGCCGATGGATATCACGGAGTCGATGTTCTTACCATATTCCCGAAAAATTTCAACGCTTTCATTGATAGAGAAGGCAATACCTTCCATCACTGCACGGGTAAAATCCCGCCTGGTATGTGAAGAATCAATGCCTGTAAAAGTGCCGCGGATTTTTGCATCGGCATAGGGCGTTCTTTCCCCGGCAATAAACGGCGTGAAAAGCAGGCCGTTTGCCCCGATCGAAGAATGCGCGGCTTCTTCCAGCAATGTTGCAAAATCTTCGCCTTTTGCGAATGTATCCTTAAACCAGGACAGACTGTATCCGGCGGCAAGTGTAACACCCATTATATAGTAAGCATCTTTCTGTCCGTGGTTAAAAAGATGCACTTTGCCGCCAAAGTTTTGATTGCTGTCTGATTCATATGAAAGGAATACACCGGATGTGCCAATGCTGCAAAGTGCTTTACCTTCTTCTAAAATGCCGGCGCCAATCGCACCGCAGGCATTGTCCGCCCCACCGGCAAACACTTTGGTCGCAGGAGAAAGGCCGCACGTCGTAGCGATGTCCGGCAATAATGTGCCGACTTCTGCTTCCGTCTCAACAAGCGGCGGGCAAATGCCGGCCGGGATGTCAAATGTGCGCAAAATATCCGTGCTCCACGACTGATTAACGATATCTAGCAACAGGGTGCCCGCTGCATCCGAGTAATCCATGCCAATCGTTCCGGTTAACCGGTAACGAAGATAATCTTTTGGCAGGAGAAAGACACGCGTTTTCCGGAAGTTTTCCGGTTCATACTGCTGGACCCAAAGCATCTTCGGGAGCGTGAACCCCTCTAAGGCCGGATTTTTTGTAATTTCCAGCAGCTTGCCACCCAGTACTTGATCGATTTTTTTGCATTGTTCCGTTGTTCTTGTGTCGTTCCAAAGAATTGCATTGCGGATGACTTGCAGATTTTCGTCCAGCAGCACAAGCCCGTGCATTTGGCCAGAAAAACTGAGCCCTTCAATTTCCTCGCGGGGAACCCCGGATTTTTCCGTTAGTTCTTTCAAAGCTTCAACTGTTTTTTCGACCCACTGTTCCGGATCCTGTTCGCTGTAACCCGGGTGTGGCTGCATTAACGGATAGGATTTGGAAACAGATGAAACCACCTGTCCATTTTGGTCAACAAGCAATACTTTAACAGAACTTGTCCCAAGGTCGACACCGATTGCATATTTCATCATAATCTCCCCATAGAATAAACCGGCCGGCCTTCATCCAGGCAGACCGGTTCGGAATTTTACGCATTTACACTTTGATAGGCTTCTTGCACAATATAATGGTTCAGCGTGTTTTTCAGTTGTTCCAGGTGACCGGATTGGTTTGTAATTTCTTTTTTATCAAGAATATAGTTTTCAACCTGAATCCGTGACGAAAATATAACAAACGCCGTTAATAGGTAGATTTCCCAAGAGTAAGGATATAGTGGTGTCCGACTATTCGATAAATGCACTTTTAGTGATTCAGTATGTAAAAATTTCC
>NZ_CALPDC010000086.1:0-4001 GCF_943193165.1 Weizmannia agrestimuris | reverse complement strand
TCTTCCTTAACGTAGAGTGCTTCTATGTTAAGATATCCGGCAAAATCGAAGGTCTTTCTTAACCTAGAGCGCGACTACGTTCAGATACCCGTAAAAATTCCGCGTCTTCCTTAACATAGAAGCGTTCTATGTTAAGATACCCGGCAAAATCGAGGGTCTTCCTTAACCTAGAGTGCGTCTATGTTAAGATATCCGTCTGCTAAATCATTTGATCGGCAAATTTTTCCTGCATTTGTTCGGTTTTTGCCCGGAACTGCTCCGCCTGGGCAGCCGCTTCATTGAGCGTTTCTGCAATTGTATGATGGTCATTCGTTAAGCTTTCGATCGTCGCCGACATTTCTTCTAGGCTGGCGGAAGTTTCTTGAATGATGGCCGCGAGTTCGCTTGATGCGCCTTCCACGCCATGCGCCTTTTCGGTCACTTTTTTGGACAACGTATCGAATTCTTTAAACTTCTCAACCTGTCCGTTTAACGTTTTTAATAGTTTACGGAAATAGGTGGTTACATTTTGGCTTGATTCCGCTGTCGTCAAAATTTGTGTGCTGCTTAATTCCAGCTTATCCCGTGCCGCCGCGTTGCTCTGGTTCAAATCAGCCAAATTATGGTTAATTTTTTCGGTGGTTTCGTGTGTCGTTTCCGCAAGGCGCCGGATTTCATCGGCAACAATCGAAAACCCGCGGCCTGCTTCCCCAGCGCGGGCCGCTTCAATCGAAGCATTCAGCGCAAGCAGGTTCGTCTGTTCTGTAATTTGTTTGATGCTGTCGGTGAACGTATTCGTTTCTTCCACTTTTTGCGTTAACACTGTAAATGTGTTGTTCAGCTCCATAATCGTATCTACCACATCACTGATTTCAAGCGTTAAATTTTCTACCGCCTTTTCACCGGCTTTTGCCGTTTCCTGTGCTTCAAGCGATTCGTTTGTCAGTTCACCGGACATTTGTGTTAAAAATTCCATCGATTGCACCGTATCTCCGGCGTGTCCGGCAATTTGCGTAATCTGCTCACTTTGGGTTACACTGCCTTTAGAGATTTCATGAACGGCGGACTTCATTTCGTTTTGGGCATGTAAATTGGTCTGAATATTGTCGTTCACATTGGAAACGCGGTCAAGAATCTCCGCCATTTCCTGCCGGTAAGCCGAACCTTGATCTTCCATGGTTTGAAGGGTTTTCTTTATGGATAAAAGAAAAGAATCCATCAAATTTTGATGCAGGTAGATCATGGCGTATAATAAAATTGCGGTTAAAACATAGCAGAGCAAAGCGGTCGGGACCAGGTTATGAATGAGGCCCGAATCGGCGGCCGGCACCAAGTAGCTGGCAAGAAATCCGGCAATGCCAAGACCGGCTCCGATAAAGAAAAGGACATTTTCAAACTGCAATGCCGCATAAGCAAGCAGAAAGAAAAACAAAATGTCTACGGAAAAGCTGTTTTGAACAAAAAGGGTGGCATATATTCTGAACAAATAAGAAATGATGACGCTCGCATAAGAAAACAAGCGGAATTTTTTCATGGCGCGCCCGAGTGTAAAATACAGTGCCAGAAGAACAACGATTTCCACGCCGTACAGGACAGCCATTCCGGCCTCTTGTTTGTAAAGATATGTTACAAAAACGACCAGCAGGGCAACAAGCAGGGTAATAAACATGAGAAGACTTTTTTTGCGCATGTTGTCTGCTTTTAACTGTGTAATGATGTCCACGTTCTTACCTCCAAATCTAGTTCTTCTTATCTAACACAAATGTAACACAAAAACCGGCAAACTTCTCCATTTTTTTCTCAAAAGGTGGAAACTTGTCGTTGTCAGGGAGGAGATTTTTTGAGGAAATATGTATTTATCATCGGTTTGCTGCTCGGGGTTTTGGCGGCCCTTGCCGGTTGCGAAAAAACGCCGACACCGAATGAACGCCTTGCAGATTATGTAAAAGCATGGAAACAGGAAAAATTTGCGGAAATGTATCAAAGTTATTTATCGGCTTCCGCAAAAAAAACGTATGCGAAAAAAGATATGGCGGACCGGTACAAAAAAGTTTACGGGGACTTGAATGTTTCAGATTTAAATGTTTCATACCAATCGTTGGATAAAGATGCCTATAAAAACAAAGAGAAAGTTACCGTGCCGGTCAAAATTTCGTTCCAAACCTCAGCCGGCAAAGTCGCCTACAAGGATAAAGTGGCGCTTGTAAAGGAAAAACGGGACAAAAAAGAAAACTGGTATGTCAATTGGAAGCCGGATCTTATTCTCCCGCATTTGGCCAAAGGGGATACGATTAAAGTGTCCGACCAAAACGCTGTCCGCGGGGAAATTTTGGACCGAAACGGAAAAGCGTTGGCCAAAAACGGCAGCGTGTACCAAATCGGCGTCATTCCGGAACAATTGAAAGGGGATAAACAAGCGGATATGCAAAAAGCTGCCGACCTGCTTGGCATGTCAGCGGACGAAATCAAACAAAAACTGGACGAGGACTGGGTGCAGCCTCATTTGTTTGTCCCGTTAAAAAAAGTCCCGATGGAGAAGAAGGATCTCGTGAAAAAAGTCACCTCCATCCCGGGCTTTTCTTCGCAAACGGTTGGTGCCCGCGTTTATCCTTATGGGAAAGCCGCTGCGCATTTAACCGGTTATATCGGTGCGATCACTGGCGAAGAACTGAAAAAACTGCAAAAGAAAGGCTATACTGCGGAGAGTGTAGTCGGCAAGCGCGGGCTCGAACAGTTGTATGACCAAAAGCTCCGCGGCCAGGCAGGAGAAAAAATTTACATCGAGAAGCAGGACGGCAGCACCTATACCGTTGCTGAGCAAAAAGTGAAAAACGGCGAAAATATCAAAGTCACCATCGATGCCGAATTGCAACAGAAAATTTTCAATCAAATGAAGGGGGATGCCGGCACGGCAGCGGCCATCCATCCGAAAACGGGTGACGTGCTTGCCCTTGTAAGCACGCCTGCTTTTGACCCAAATGATTTTATTTCAGGCATGTCTTCTTCCACTTACACGAAACTTGAAAAAGATCCTGATAAGCCGCTCATTAACCGGTTTGCCCTTACGTATGCGCCGGGTTCAACAATCAAGCCGGTCACTGCGGCTATCGCGCTTGATACCGGGACGACAACAGCCGCGGCAACGAAAACCATTACAGGGACTTCGTGGCAAAAGAGCGCCGACTGGGGCAGCTATAAAGTGACCCGCGTCCACGCCAATAACAGCCCGGAAAACATGGAAAAAGCGCTCGTGTTATCCGATAATATCTTTTTTGCCCAAACCGCGCTTGATATCGGGGCGGACAAATTTGCAAAGGGCCTGAAGGGTTTCGGATTCGGGGAAGACATTCCGTTTGCGTATCCGTTGAAGGCATCGCAAATTTCGTCTACCGGCAAGTTCAGCAGTGACATCCAGCTTGCAGACACGGGTTATGGCCAGGGGCAGATGCAAATGAATATTCTCCATCTCGCCATCAGCTACACGCCGTTTTTAAACAGCGGCGATGAACTGAAGCCAAATTTGCTTGCAGGTGAAAAAACAAAAGTGTGGAAACATGCCGCAAGCAGTAAAACCACCGGGGAGATTTCCGGTATGCTCCGCCAGGTCGTTGCGGATCCGTCCGGCACGGCGCACGCTGCCAATATCTCCGGAGCGCAGCTTGCGGGAAAAACGGGCACCGCTGAACTGAAAAAGAGCCAAAAAGATCAAAGCGGCAAAGAAAACGGCTTTTTCGTCGTATATGACGAAAAGAACCCGAATATGCTTGTTGCGATGCTGATTGAAAATGTTAAACATCGCGGCGGCAGCGGGCTTGTCGTGAACAAAGCCGTAAATCTGTTTCAATAGTTAACTTTGCAAGGGCCATCCCCGCTGCAAAAAAGGTTAAAGCTTCATGCTATATAAATTGAAATAAAATTTGTGACGCGGGATGAGATAAGAAGACTGAGTTAAGTCCGTATAATTGTGTAAAAAGGGTTATCTGAATATGAGGGAATATGGAGTATAGGGGCTGTTTTTCTGG
>NZ_CALPDC010000085.1:0-4206 GCF_943193165.1 Weizmannia agrestimuris | reverse complement strand
AAGCCATGCCAAAATATTCGTCCAGCAAGCTCTAATTATTTAAATTATTACATATTTAGCCGCATTTTTGGGGGGGGGATAGTTAAATTATCACGAAAAATTTTTACTCCTCAGAGCTGCATATATCGAAGCTGTTACCTTGGATCTGACAGATGAAAATGGAAAGAGTGTATGGAGTTATAGCAGAGACATTTACGATGGATCTGCTTCCACGCCAAAACAATGGTCGGATCAAGCTGATTTGGAGGCCGGAACCTATTACATCAAGATTTCCCAGGCCGATGATTATACCGGAAAATATGATTTAAAGGTTGGATTTAATACTGCAGGAAGCAATGAAAAAGAGCCGAACAATGGCACATCACAAGCACAGCCTATTATACTTAATACCCAGAAAATCAACGGTTTTCTTAGCTTAAATGATGATACGGATTGCTATAAATTCATTTTGAAACAAGCAGGCACCATTGATGTTCACGTAGATTCAAACATTTATGATGCTTCTCTGGATCTTCTGGATGAAAGTGGAAATGATGTTTGGGGAATAGATGAAGACATATATGGTGGATCCTCTCAAACGCCGAAGCAATGGTCAAAGAGTGTTGATCTGGAGGCAGGAACCTATTATATCAAGATTTCTAATTCCAGCGGTTATACGGGTAAATACAATTTATATGTCAATTACACACCAGCAGGAAATAATGAAGTGGAGCCAAATAACGGTACATCTCAGGCACAGGAGCTGTCAAACGGCCAAAAAGTAACCGGTTTTTTGAGCTGGAGTGACGATACGGACGTTTATAAAGTAAACCTGCCAAAAGCAGGAAACCTTAAAATCAGTCTTGACTCCAGTATAGATTGGGCCTATGTGGATCTTATAGATGCGAACGGAAACAACATCTGGGACGAAGAATCTGTTTATGACGGAACCAAAGAGACTCCCAAGCAATGGATGAAAGATGCTGATTTAGAGGCCGGAACCTATTATATCAAAATTCACAGCCCTGAAACCGGCACTTATCATTTGTCAACCTGGTTTACTGCCGCCGGAAACAATGAATCGGAACCCAATAATGGAACGACCCAGGCCCAGCAGATTTCCCTTAATACGCAAAAAATAACTGGTTTTCTGAGCGAGAGTGATCACACAGATTGCTATAAGTTCACATTGCCAAAAGCAGTAAAAGTTACGATGAACGTAGATTCCAGTATGAAAGGGGTCGATCTTCATCTAACAAATTCAAAGGGAACCGCCCTTTGGGACGACTATATTTACGACGGCTCCATTGAAACACCTAAACAATGGAACAAAAGTGAGAGCCTGCCAGCGGGAACATACTATTTAAAAATTAGCAGTGATTATAATACCGGCAAGTACGTTTTATCCGTCAATGCACCTTTGTACCCTTCTGCACCATCTATTAATACGGTAAGTACCAATAGTACAAGTGTATCTGGCAAGACAGACGCAAACTGCACGGTTTATGTTAAAGCCGGTTCCAAAACCTATAAAGGCAAAAGCAACAACAAAGGCGACTATAAAGTTTCTATTCCTAAACAAAAAGCCGGAACAAAAATTTATGTGTATGCTACAAACACTTATGGGAAAAGTGGAACAAAAGTAACGACCGTCGGATCACCGGCTGCAACGCCGTCCGTGAACACAGTCAGCAATAAAAGCACATTCGTTAGCGGGAAGACGAGCAAATCAAGCACCGTTCATGTTAAAATCGGTTCCAAAACCTATAAAGGCAAAAGCAACAGCAAAGGCGACTATAAAGTTTCTATTCCTAAACAAAAAGCCGGAACAAAAATTTATGTGTATGCTACAAACACCTATGGCAAAAGTGGAACAAAAAGCGTGACGGTGGTTGACAGAATTGCACCAAGTACACCGTCTGTTAACACTGTCAGCCATACTTCCCGTTATATCACCGGAAAAACGGAAGCATATGCAACGGTCACCGCTTATACCGGCAGTAAAAAAATCGGCTCTGCCAAAGCTGATAAACATGGTAGTTACAAAATAAAAATCAGCCCGAAGAAAAAAGGGACTGCGGTCAAAGTAAAAGCTACAGATAAATCCGGCAACAGCAGTGGATACCGGACGGTGAAAGTGAAATAAAAAGGCATAAAAAGCGCAGTGGTTCAGCTGCGCTTTTTTGGTATTAAGTTTTCCAAAAATAAATGGATTTTGCTGCTTTTTGTACGTGTTTAAAGGGATTTCCCTGTCATTCTTAGACAAATTCTACGTTAATCAGTGCGGCCAATCCGTTGAATAAGCCGGGTTTCGTTTCCCGTTTCCATTTTCATCATCATCCACACCCATGTCGTGCTCTTTCAATGCTTTGTTTAATTTTGCAGCTTCAAGCAGGTCAGGTGTTTCGTATCCGCTTTTCACTGCCCAGATGTAAAAACCGAGCGAAACGAAAGCAATGAGGACCATGTCCCAGCCGTACGGAATCATGTTAAGACCGCCAAATTTCTCACTTCCAAAATAAGAGATGCCCATCATCACAATCAGATAGGCGACCATCCAAATGCCGGACTTGAAATTTTTCGAAAAAGACTGCCATTTCCTTTTCGCCTGATAGTAAAAATAAATGGGAAGCCCAATCATAATAATGAGGAAAACTTCCCCGGTAAGCGGCCACCGTGCCCAGTATAGCGTCAGCGAAGCAAAAATAAATCCGCATGGCGCGATGATCTGCATGCCCTTCACCTGGAGCGGACGGTACAAGTACCCCGCGGTTTTTCTTAATGCCATGACAGTTACAGGCCCGGTGATATAAGAAATCAACGTAGCAACAGAAATAACCTCTGCCAGTGAACCCCATCCTTTAAATACAAACAGGAAAATAAAACAGATGACTAAATTGACAAACATCGCCGGGCGCGGAATGCCATAAACCGGATGCAGTTTGCCGATAAACCGCGGCAAATATCCATTTTTCTCCATACCATACAGCATACGCGCAGTTGTTGCAGTATAAGTAGTCCCGGTGCCGGATGGAGATACAAACGCATCCAAATACAAGACAATCACGAGCCAGTTAATATTTAACGCAATGGCAAGATCTGCAAACGGGGAGTTAAAATTCAAATGATTCCAGCCATGTGCCAGGACAGAAGAGCCGACACCCCCGATAAACGCAATCTGCAACAGAACGTAAATCACCGTTGCAATTAAAACAGATCCCACGACTGCAATCGGGATCGACCGGCCCGGCTTTCTCGCTTCGCCCGCCATATTGATCGGGCTTTGAAAGCCGTTAAATGCGAACACAATCCCGGATGTCGCCACTGCCGTAAGCACACTTGACCATCCATACGGGGCAAAAGCTTGGCCGTATGTAAAATTGCTGCCATGGAACCCGACAATCAGAAGTGCAAAAATCGTCAACCCCGGAATAATAATTTTGAATATTGTGATAAGTGAGTTTACCCTAGCAAATAAATTGACTGCCCAGTAATTCAGAAAAAAATAGATTAACAACAGCAAAGAAGCAAGGCCGAGCCCTTTTGGCGTCAGCATTCCGTTATGGGCCAAACTGTGCGCCCAGCTCCAATGCCATGAGCTCATATACTGAACAGAAGCCATCGCCTCACTCGGAATAACGGAAACAATGGCAATCCAGTTCGCCCATGCAGCAAGAAAACCGACAAAAGAGCCATGGGAATACTGGGTGTATTTTACCATTCCCCCCGCTACCGGAAACATGGCCCCCAGTTCACTGTAAGAAAGGGCAATAAACAAAATAACAACCATCCCGATCACCCAAGCAAAAATGGCTGCAGGGCCGGCAATCGTTGCTGCTTTCCAGGCACCAAACAACCAGCCGGATCCGATGATGGACCCAAGGCCGGTCATGGTAAGCGCAAAAGTTCCCAACTTACGATGCATCGTGTTCATACAGGATCCTTCTTTCTCTTCCAGTCCGAGGAGTGCGACTTAATCTTTACTATCAATTATACCATGATATTTATTTCAATCCTCAGATCTACGCAGAGTATAAGCTTATTTCAATCCAATTCAAATAATTTATCCTGAATCCGTGACGAAATTTCCG
This sequence comes from Weizmannia agrestimuris, assembly GCF_943193165.1. Lineage (NCBI taxonomy): Bacteria > Bacillati > Bacillota > Bacilli > Caryophanales > Bacillaceae > Heyndrickxia > Weizmannia agrestimuris. The sequence continues at coordinate 136 of NZ_CALPDC010000085.1, read as the reverse complement.
CTTAAAGGCAAACAAATCGCATAAAATTTAGTATAATTGGTATATTAGACAAATTAAATTCATTCCACATTCAGGTGATCTAATGAAAAAGTTAGTGATAGAAGCCACGAAAGAACGAATTGTTGCCCAAAGCGGT
>NZ_CALPDC010000084.1:0-4435 GCF_943193165.1 Weizmannia agrestimuris | reverse complement strand
TTCACTTGTCAATGAGCAGCAGAATGAACTGGAAATTGACATCCACTTTGGATTTAAACTTATTATACGAGGAGGAAGCCTATGGATTTCGAATTGTCTAAAGAACAGATTATGCTGCAGGAGATGGTTCGGGACTTTGCTGAGAAGGAGATCGAACCGTATGCAAGAGAAGTAGACGAAACCGGGAAAATGCGGATGGAGACGTTTCAAAAGCTCGGCAATCTCGGCCTTTTAGGCATCCCTTTTCCGGAAAAATACGGCGGAGCAGGCGGGGATACCATCTCTTATTGCATCGCGGTCGAAGAAATCGGCAAGGCATGCGGGGGAACAGGGCTCAGCTATGCCGCAAATACAAGCCTCGGCGCAAGCCCGATCTACTATTTCGGCACCGAAGAACAAAAGCAGGAGTGGCTCGTTCCGATGGCAAAAGGCGAAGCGCTCGGCGCATTCGGGCTTACGGAACCGAACGCCGGATCAGACGCCGGCGGAACAAGGACAAAAGCGGTACTTGACGGCGATGAATGGGTGATAAGCGGCGAGAAATGCTGGATTACAAACGCCGAATACGCCCGCCAAGTGATCGTGACAGCTGTAACCGGCAAAAGAGAAAACGGTCGTAACATCATTTCCGCCATCATCGTGCCGACCGATGCACCGGGCGTGACGATTACAAGCCCGTATGAAAAAATGGGCGTTCGCGGATCCAACACGTGCCAGATCGTGCTCGAAAACGTCCGTGTCCCGCGTGAAAACTTGCTTGGCGACGAAAAGAAAGGATTCAGCCAGTTTTTGTACACGCTGGACGGTGGACGCATCTCCATCGCCGCATTATCGGTCGGGATTGCCCAAGCTGCATTCGAAAAAGCACTTCGATATGCGAAAGAACGGATGCAGTTCGGCCAAGCGATTTCAAAATTCCAGGCGATCCAGTTCAAACTTGCCGATATGGCGATGGAAATCGATCTTGCTCGCAATGCCGTGTACAAAGCGGCATGGCTAAAAGATCAGGGAAAACCGTTTAGCAAAGAAGCCGCTTATGCAAAACTGTTTGCGTCGGAGATGGGATTCCGCGTCTGCAACCAGGCGATCCAGATCCACGGCGGGTCCGGTTATATGCGCGAGTACGACGTGGAGCGTCATCTTCGCGACATCAAACTGATGGAAATCGGCGAAGGCACATCCGAAATCCAGCGGCTTGTTATTGCCAGAAAGCTTGGCTGCTAGGATAGAAGATTGGAAGACTTGCGTCGCACAAGTTTGCATTCGAATGGAAAGGAGCGTTGCCATTTGTTCAAAAAAATTCTGATTGCCAACAGGGGAGAGATTGCGCGGCGGGTGATCCGGACGTGTAAAAAGCTCGGTATTAAGTCCGTAGCGGTGTATTCCGAGGCGGATGCGGGGGCCCTTTTTGTCCGCGAGGCGGATGAAGCATATTGCATCGGCAAATCGCCTGTCAATCAAAGCTATTTAAATGCCGACGCGATCATCCGGGCGGCCAAAGAAAGCGGGGCGGAAGCGGTCCATCCGGGTTACGGGCTTTTGTCCGAGAATGCGCCTTTTGCCCGGAAATGCATTGAGGCGGGGCTCATTTTTATCGGGCCTTCTCCTGCAATCATTGCTGCGATGGGCAGCAAAATTGAAGCGCGCCGTACCATGAAAGCAGCAGGCGTGCCGGTGATTGAAGGGGTGGATGATCCGCTTGAAGATGAAGAAGCGGCGGTCCGGGCGGCTGAAAAAATCGGTTATCCCGCAATGCTGAAGGCTTCGGCAGGCGGCGGCGGAATCGGGATGCAGGTGGTCCAAACCGAAAAAGAGCTGCGCAAAGCGTTTGCCGGCAACAAAAAACGGGCGGAAATGTTTTTCGGGGACGGCGCGATGTTCATTGAAAAATATATTGAAGAACCGCATCATGTAGAAATCCAGATTCTGGCAGACCAATATGGAAACGTTGTGCCGCTTATGGAGAGGGAATGTTCGATCCAGCGCCGCCACCAGAAAGTTGTCGAAGAAGCGCCATCGCCTTTTATCAGCGAAGCGACCCGGCAAAAGATGCTGGATGCGGCAGTAAAAGCAGCAACATCCATCGGCTATATAAATGCCGGCACGATGGAAATGATCGTGGACCGGGGCCAGAATTTCTATTTTCTTGAGATGAATACAAGATTGCAAGTGGAACATCCGGTGACGGAAGAAATTACCGGGCTGGACATTGTGGAAGAGCAGTTGAAAATCGCTTCAGGCGAACGCCTCACGATCACGCGGGAGACGCTCAAGCGGAACGGCCACGCGATTGAAGTGCGTATTTATGCTGAAGATCCGAAGACGTTTCTGCCATCGCCGGGCAAAATTACAGCTTTCCGGCTGCCGGAAGGGGAAGGCATCCGCAACGAGACGGCCGTGGAAGCGGGTTCTAAAGTGCCCCCTTTTTACGACCCGATGATCGCAAAACTGATTGCCTGGGGCAGCTCGCGCGAAGAAGCTTGCAAAAGGATCAGGGATGCGCTTTTAAACTATCAAGTGGAAGGGATTAAAACGAATATTCCGATGCTGATTGACACCGTCAGCCACGAACAATTTTTAAAAGGGTACACAACCACGCATTTTGTCAATGACTTTTTAAAACAAGCGGAGTCCCGCAAGTAGGCGCACCGGCCGGTTAAAAGGCGCCAGAGGTTCGAAAAGGGGAGAATCCGAAAGAAAGCAGGGCCTGCCACCGGTTAAGGGAGGCAGGAAGACGCCCCCGCTGTCATCTATTTTTAATGGGTACACAAAGATTTAAACCAAGCAGAGCCTTGAAAGTATGCCAGATGGAGGAAGGGATCAGTCAGGTTCAAAGGTGAAAGGCGGGGAGCACCGCAAGCAAGGAGGAGAACATGCAAAAAAGATCCCGGTCATGATCAAATTGTCAGTGACTTTTTAAAACAGGAGGAAAAGCAGATGGAAATTACAGCAAGTATGGCAGGAAGTGTCTGGAAAGTGCTCGTAAAGGAAGGCGACCAGGTGAAGGAAGGCGACGATGTGGTCGTCCTTGAATCCATGAAAATGGAAATCCCGATTGCTGCCGAGGAAGACGGCACAGTGGTAAAAATCCATGTCCAGGAAGGCGAATTTGTCAACGAATCCGATGTGCTGGTGGAACTGGAGTAGCGCAATTTGCTGAAGGAGGCGGGGATGTGAAGCTGCCTGAAAAAGTGACCGTGAAAGAAGTCGGGCCGCGCGACGGGCTACAAAATGAAAAAGCGGTCGTGGCGACAGCAGAAAAAGTTGCATGGATCAACGCATTGTCAGATACGGGTCTGACGTACATCGAAGCAGGATCATTCGTCCGGCCGGAATGGATACCGCAGCTTGCCGATACCGGAGCGGTGCTGGAAAAAATCAGACGGAAGCCGGGCGTGACCTATGCCGCGCTTGTCCCGAACGTGAGGGGGCTTGAACGGGCGTTAAATGCAGGCGTGGATGAAGTAAGCGTTTTTATGTCGGCAAGCGAAGGCCATAACCTCCACAACATTAATAAAACGATCGCGGAAACCTATCCGGTCTTGGAAAAAGTGGTGAAGGAAGCGAAAAGCGCCGGGAAATCGGTAAGGGGATATATTTCGACGGTGATTGCCTGCCCGTATGATGGACCGGTTTCCCCAAAGCAAGTAAAAGATGTGGCCGGCCGCTTGTTTGCGATGGGCGTGGATGAAATTTCCCTCGGGGACACGATCGGTGCCGGCGTGCCGACTGATGTTGAGCGGTTGCTCGACGAACTGCTTCATGATTTTAATGCAAGGCAGCTGGCGATGCATTTCCACGATACAAGAGGGACGGCACTTGCGAATGTTGTTAAGTCGCTCGAAATGGGGATCACTGTTTTTGACAGCGCAGCAGGTGGCCTGGGCGGCTGCCCGTATGCAAAAGGGGCATCCGGCAATGTTGCCACGGAAGATTTGCTGTACCTGTTCGCGCAAATGGGCATTGAGACCGGCATTGATTTTGACCGCATCATCCAGGCCGCAAAGCAGATAGAAAAAACAATCGGAAGGCCACTTGCAAGCCACCAGATGGAAATTTACAGGATGGCGGGAGGGGCGTAACGGGAATATTTTGCCGAGAAAAGCAAAAAGGAACGCCCGCCATGATCTTGAACCGCCTAGAATCTGAAAAAGCAGATTGGAAGATCGCTTGCAAGCCGCCAGATGGGGAGCGAAACTGGACCGTTTTGCCAAAAAAAACAAAAGAAACTGCCGTAATGATGCAAAGCCGCACGAAGCCGTAAAGCAGATTGGAAAAGATTGGAAGGCTGCTTGCAAGCTGCCAGATGGGGGTGTAACGGGGCCGCTTTGCCAAAAAAAGCAAAAGAAATTGCCGTGATGATGCAGAACCGCCCGAAGCTGCAAAGCAGACTGAAAAAGATTGGAAGACCGCTTGCAAGCCATCAGACAGGGAG
>NZ_CALPDC010000083.1:0-4552 GCF_943193165.1 Weizmannia agrestimuris | reverse complement strand
AGGAAGGCCTTCAATTTTCCGCGCTTCCTAACGTAGACGCCCTCTATGTGAAGGAAGGCCGTCATTTTCCCGCGCTTCCTTAACGTAGACAGGCTCTATGTGAAGGAATACCCTCAATTTTCCGCACTTCCTTAACGTAGACAGGCTCTATGTGAAGGAAGGCCTTCAATTTTCCGCGCTTCCTAACGTAGACGCCCTCTATGTGAAGGAAGGCCGTCATTTTCCCGCGCTTTCTTAACGTAGACAAGCTCTATGTGAAGGAAGGTCCTCATTTTTCCGTGATTTCTTAACGTATACGGGCTCTATGTAAAGGAATGGTCAAGTTTTAGCATGCTTTCTTAACGTAGACGCCCCCTATGTAAAGGAAGGCCTTCGTTTTTCCACGCTTCATTAACATAAGGCTTGCTGAATAAGCAAAATTCCTAGATTTGCAAGGTTGCTGACAAATTGGGTACAAACTCAGAATCGGATCCGTTCAGCAAGCCCCAGGTATGAATAATATTTGGGCAACAAATTCGTCAACAGCTTGCCTTTTTATTCAATTTGGAAAAAATAAGAAAACCCCTGAACCGTTGCGGCTCAAGGGTTTCAAGGATGATTCCGACTGGTCTCGAACCAGCGACCTCCACCCTGTCAAGGTGGCGCTCTCCCAGCTGAGCTACGGAATCGTATTCATCTCTGTCGGACAATACTTAGTATATAAGGAATGGGGTGCCTTGTCAATCAGTTTTTTAAAAAAAAGAATAGAAATCCTATCTCGAAAAAAGGGGGTTCTCCTTCATGAGGCGCACGATCATCCTTTCTTACGGGACATCGCCCTGTAGCTGGTCGGGGTGGCTTTGTAATACCTTTTGAATACTTTGCTGAAATAACTAATCTCCCGAAAGCCCAGGCTGTGCGCAATATAAGAAACCGGCAAGTCATCGTTGGCAAGCATGTCTTTTGCCAGATTCATTTTTTGACGGTTAACAAAAGAAACAAAAGTTTCGCCGGTTTCCTTTTTGAAAAGTTTGCTGAAATAGTATGGGCTTAAATACACATGGCCGGCGACTTCTTCCAAAGTGACAGGCTGGTGAATGTGTTTCTGAATATATTTAAGGGCTTGCTTTATTTCTTTCTTGGACCGTGCATGTTTTTTCGCTTGAGCGGCTGGTTCTTTCTCTGGTTTTGCTTCTTCTTCATTTAAAATGGATGACAAATAGTATTCTGCCAAAGTAGCCAGCACTTCAGCAGAAGCAGCTAATTTTTCTAAAGAAAAAACCGGAAGTTTGCTATAGGCGGCCGCAAAATCACGGTGGGAAGACAGATCAAGCGGTTTTTGCTGCAAAAACTCTTTCACTTGATTTTCATCATCTTCCAGGCGTACCTGCCCGCTAATGATAAAACCATAAAGCGTGTTTTCCCGACTTTTTACCGGAACCGCAAAATCCGCGAGGCCCGCATGGCACCTGTAAATACACGGCTGCCCGTTTTTCATTGTTTCAAAGCCGCCGCATTTCGCGCATGTTTGGCAGTGTTTCCGGAGATGCGGAACTTGCCGCATGATTTGGCAGACAGGCGGGAATTGATCATCATCCGAAATTTCTTTTCCGTCAATATCCACATAAACCGCTGTGAGGCCGGTCGCAGAAGAAAACATTTCCATTACTTTTTCGATCTGTTGTTTGTTTGTCATTTCACAAAACCCCCGTTTTCAAAAAAGCAATCATTTAAGCGGTTGCAAAATTTTGTTCAAAGCTGAACAAAAAAATACAAATGAATCATTTGCCATGCAAAAAGGCGGGAAAGCGCAAACATTGGTTTCTAGCCTCATTATAAATGAAAGCGCAACAAAAAAATATCATTTTCCGTATTTTCAACAGAATTGAATGCCGGAATAGGCAAATTTGTGACAAAGGGTTTCTTTATACTTGTATTATAAGGAAACGCATATAAATATTTGTGAAATAAATCACATGAATGATAAGTTTGTTATTTCGGAGGGATATAATATGAAAAAAATAATGGCCATTAATGCAGGCAGTTCTTCATTAAAATTTAAAGTTTTCAATATGCCGGATGAAAGTATTTTAATTGAAGGGGTGTTTGAACGAATCGGATTCGACGCGCCTGAGGTTTCATATAAAATCAACGGTTTCCGCCAAAAAGAAAAACCGCCGATCCACGACCACCGTGACGCTGCGGATTATTTGATTGAAATTCTTTTAAAAAATCGTATTGTCGATGATTTAAATGAAATTTCAGCTGTCGGCCACCGGATCACACATGGCGGTTCTGACTTTTCGGATTCTGCCGTACTGGACCGTACAGTGATTCAAAAAATTGAAAATCTGTGCGAACTGGCGCCTTTGCATAATCCGGCTGGGTTGCTCGGAATCAGGGCCTTTATGAAAAGGCTTCCGAAAGCTTGTGCCGTAGCCGTGTTCGATACCGCTTTCCATCAAACGCTTGCACCTGAAACGTATTTGTATCCGGTGCCTTTGAAATTATACAACCAATATCATATCCGGAAATACGGCTTCCATGGAACCAATCATCAGTATGTTGCCAGTGAAGCGGCCCTGCTTCTTGAAAAACCATTGAAAGATTTGAAAATCATTTCTTGCCATTTAGGGAACGGTTCCAGCATTTGCGCAATTCAAGGCGGAAAGTCTGTCAATACTTCAATGGGCTTTACCCCGCTGGCCGGATTGATGATGGGAACGCGTTCCGGTACAATTGATCCTTCCATCCTTCCATTTATCATGAAAAAATCAGGGCACACCATTGATGAAATGATGGATATGTTCAATAGAGAGTCCGGCTTGCTCGGCATTTCCGGGATTTCAAATGATTTCCGCGACGTGGAGCTGGCAGCAAAAGCTCATAATGAGCAGGCGGAATTGGCAATCAAAATGTTTGTGAATCGTGTGACAGAATGTGTCGGCGGTTATGTTGCATTGATGGGCGGGGTGGATGCCATTGTGTTCACGGCAGGGATCGGGGAACATTCTGCCTCCGTCCGGCAAGCAGTGGTGTCCAATTTAGCCTATCTTGGGGCAAAATTGGATTTCCGGTCAAACGAAGAAAACGGGCCGTATATTCATACCCCTGATTCAAAAGTGTCTTTACTTGTCATTCCGGCAAACGAAGAATTGATGATTGCACGGGATACCTGGCGCTTAAGTGAAGGGCAAGCCGCGCGTTTGCCCGAAAAACAAACAGTGAGGGTCTGAAAAAGCAGTGATTCAAAAAGGACGATGCGGGAAATCGATCGGCGCATCGTCCTTTTTTTGCCGGAAAATAGCCTGGGCCTGCTGCCTATCCCCAAACTTCCCCGGCAATCTTCACTACATGCGATAGTTTTGCCCATTGTTCTTCCTCAGTGAGCAGATTGCCTTCTTCTGTGGAGGCGAAACCGCATTGCGGGCTGAGACAAAGCTGTTCAAGCGGGACATACTTGGAAGCTTCGCCAATTCGGCGCTTCACATCGTCCGCATTTTCAAGCTCACCGAATTTGGAAGTGACAAGGCCGAGCACAATTTGCAGGTCTTTCCTTTGCACATGGCGCAAGGGTTCGAATCCGCCGGCACGGTCACTGTCATATTCCAGGAAAAAGCCGTCGATATTGAGGCCGTTAAATAGCGTTTCGGCGACCGGTTCATAGCCGCCAGAAGCAATCCATGTCGAGCGGAAATTACCCCGGCAAATGTGCATCGTAACTGTCAAATCTTCGGGTCGTCCGCTGACTGCTTCATTGATAGTGCGTGCATAAAGTTTTTCCAGATGGTCCGGATTCAGCCCGCGGGATTTCAGCTGTTCCTTCTGTTCATCGGAGCAAAGGTATGCCCATGCTGTATCATCGAGCTGCAAATAGCGGCAGCCGGCATCGTAAAAAGCGGCAATCGCTTTTTTATAAGCTTTTCCAAGATCGTGGAAAAACAAATCTTCATCCGCCTGGTAACGCCCGTATGCAATCTTGCCGCGGAAATGCAGCATGCTAGGACTTGGAATGGTCATTTTAGGCATGTGGTCCCCGGCAATGCTATGTAAAAATTTATAATCATCAATCATCGGATGGCCGGAAAAATCCAGATCTCCGATTATCCGGATGGAATGCGATTTAGTCTGCTTTTCTTTAAATTGGATGCCGCCCCCGGATTCGTATCCTTGCACACCAGTAAGATTTTCGAGAAAATCAAAATGCCAGTAAGCCCGGCGGAATTCCCCGTCCGTTACCGACTGCAGGCCGATTTCTTTCTGCTTTGCCACAATCCTTTTGATTTCCTCATTTTCTATTTCACGCAGCGCTTCTTTTGTGATTTCGCCTGATTCTTGCCGGCGGCGGGCCTGTTTCAACTTTTCCGGCCTGAGCAGACTCCCGACATGATCGGCGCGGAATGGCGGTATTGCTTTTGCCAATTGTATCCTCCCCTTTCTTGTAAATATTTAGAATGATAGCAAAAAAAGGAAGAAAAGTAAACTGCTTTATTTTCTCGTATGTGTCAAGTTTTTCTCGACAAGGTTTAAATATCGGGTATTCCAAGACACTCTTTTTGTACACTTTCGGCTA
>NZ_CALPDC010000082.1:0-5368 GCF_943193165.1 Weizmannia agrestimuris | reverse complement strand
TCATTCAATTCTACAAAGAAGGAGAAAATTCCTTTAAAAAAATCACAAAATAGAAAAATTTACGTGCGGAATATGCGATGCATACTTTTTATTTGTCCATTTGACTGCCCAATTATAAAAAGCATATAAAACATAAAAATAGATTTTTTATTTGTTCCTTTGGGATTCAACCTGATTCCTTCTTCAAAATGTTTCTGATGTTCTTTTACAAACCGTTTTAATCCTCTTATTGTAATAGCAGATTCTTGTAGTAACTTTTGAATGTTGTTGAGTATTAAAGTTATTACTTCTTGCGTTGGCTCCGCAATAAGATTTAGTTTTTCAAGAAATAATTTATAATTTGTGACATATAGCAGTTTATACTGAAGTGTATTGTCTGTCATGTCTTTGGGTATCATTGCTGTTAAACCAAGACCTATATTTTTCTGCTCAAAACTGTTGATAAAATGTTCCTGGAAGCTTTCAATATCAGTATCTTCAAAACTGATATGTTTTGCATCAAGAGACAATTCTTGGAATATCACATTATTTTTACAATCATCTAATGGTAAGTCACAAACTCGTACATTATAAATAGCAATACCAAATAAATCTATAATTACATTTATCGAGTTATCGTGTGCCACATATGATAATAGGGCATGACTTCCAAATTTCACTGTATTATTGAACAATGCATATATTTCAGGATTGCTAACAATCGATACAATTCTTTCTCCCTTGTTGCTTGTTATAAAATCGATAATTGTTGCGAATTCATCTTTTTTTAAATTGACTTTGTTCTTTGCACAGTACCATTCAAATGCAATTTTTGCTACCATTCTAAACATAGCCTTACTAAAAAATACTGACAAATCTAGCGATACCCTTTTTTCAATTTCTATCTGATTGACATCAATTTCACTGACGTTTGTATCATCTGCAGCCTTAATTTTCTTTATTTCATCAATCGGACCCAATAAAGACTTTCCATCAACACTACGCATCTTCTTGTTTCCACCAAACAATTCAGTTTCAGAGGACATTTTTGTATTATAATCAGTATCACCAACAGTAATTATTGCTTCATAAGATGCATATCTTTTTCCTTTACTTGATTTAATATCAAGTTCATTGGTTATCAATGCCAGTTTTTTGATAACCTCATCCTCGAACATATCACTAAATTTATTATTATGCTCAATCCTACATACATTCGGATTTATTATCTTGGCATTAGTAAGGGCATCTGGAATTATATCAGACTTTGATAAATCCTCAGTAATACCACAATATATACATCCATTTTCCATTAGATCACCCCATATCAATCAATATTCACATTTCTTTATGAATATCAGCAATCAAGGCTCTACATTCAGATTGAGCTGCTTCAAGCAACTTATAATTTTCTGATTTTCCAATACGTAACTTTCTTATTTCAGAAATCTGATTGTCAATTTCAGAAATACGCAAATGATAGTTATTTGCTAAGTATTCACTTATTGCTTTATTAAAATGCTTTACTAGTTCGTTTGCTGCATCATTAAAGCCTGCACGAAGTTTTTCTCTATTGCTCCTCATTTCTTGTTGACGCTTATCTGCATCAACATCTTCTTTAGCTTGCATGCCAAGAGAAAAAACAACTCCGAAAACCCCAAGTACTTTACCAGCAACATTTATTCCTTTCACCCACTTGACAGCTTCCCATGGTTTAAAACTATGCCCAAAAAAGTGACCTATATCTAATACCATTTGATGGATATTACTACCTGAAAATGCTCTCAAACCATTGGCGGTCGCATTTGTTCCGATAGTATTTGAAATAATCTTATTGCTACCTTGTGCCAAAACATCAGAATTAAAAATACGATTTACTAGTGGGTTTCCTTTTTTATATTTCTCACTAAGCCGAAACTGTAGATTTTTAGAAAAATCAGTCTTATAGAATTCATCTAATTCAGATTTACAATCAGATGATAGTTTTTCCAGCTCCGAAATAACATTGTCCAAACAGGTTGACGATATTTTTTCAACTTCATGATAAGCAGTTTCAATTGCATTATTTGCATCATTTTCATTTGAATAATCATAGATTGAATTGGCAATGTTGCGTCCTTTATCCCTAATGCTAGTTGCTGCTTCTTCATATATTATTTTCACTTGTTGTTCAATTCTCCACTGAGTAGAAAACAATATTCTTCTTTCTTGAAGTAAATGTTCCTCAAGAGCATCAACATCATCATCTCCAGATGAAGGTTCAAATTGAGTAATAGCTTTTTGTAAAACATCATATATCTTGTACAATGCAGTTGTTAATCTCGATGAAATGGATCTTTCTTTAACAAAATCATTTATAGTACTTACAAGCCCTTCATAATTGCTACGAATGCGTAATTCATCCGCTATTTCCGCATCCTCTTCCGTTAAACTATCCAAATAAGATTCCACATCAACAAAACATGTTCTTAATTGCTCTGGAGTGTAAGGATCAGTAACTATTTTTAGATTTTCTAGTTTGATAAGCTGATTTTCTATTGTATTTCCAACATCAGCCATTTTATTTACAATCAAAATCATCTCACCAGCTTTATCCTTATCCAATAATAATTTTCTAAAGTTTTGTCCTATGTATGAATCAAACAACTCGTGTGTTATAACATAGACAAGCATATCTGCATTTGAAATAGCACGATAGGAAATATCATCGTGGTCTGGGCGTAATGTAGTATGAATGCCAGGTGTGTCAATAACGTTTATACCATTCCACTCATACACCTGTGGTTCTTGTGTAGTAATTTTTTCTCCTGTTGCAATGCTACTTATACCTGTAAGCGCTTTAAGAATAGTAGATTTACCAGCACTATATTGGCCAGCAAAGACAAGACTTATAGGTTTATCACTTTCATAAACGTTTTTTGGCAAATGGCTTTTTTCAATTCCAATTTTATCTAGTACGTTAATGACTTTATCAAGTAACTCCTTGCTTTTAGCTGTCCATATAGCTAAAGAAATAGTATTTTGATTATTCACTGTAACTCCTCCTTTTTTATTTCATAATTAGTAATTCTGTCAATTGTTGTGCTAATCGAACACGATTTACTGTAATCCCATCTAAATCATCTATATTAGGAATATGTGCAATCCTAGGCTCATCATTTATGTATTGAATCCTAATTGAATTTTTGTCGCATCCCTTGCCAATCGCCTGTGTTAGTATAGATTTTAGGTTGTTGGTGTTAAAAACAAACCATACTTTCTCTTTTAATATATAAGATAAAGCTTTCCTTGCATCATTTGGAAATCTCTTACCATCTTCAAGCACTATCATCATCGCGTTGCCAGGAATCCTTACAACATTCGTAATATGCCATTCAAGACCAGAAAAACCTGTATAATCTAATGCCTCAGTAATTAATACACTGTTCATTTCATTGAGTTTTGCATTTAAGGCCTTAGCAAAATCCTGCTGTGTTTTTGATAGCATAAAAACCGAGTTGATTGTTTCATCAATTGCGTTTAAAGTTGGATATAATTGTTTTTTCAATAAATCTCTATATAACACGTCAAGCATTTTCTTCTTTAAATCATTAATCATTTTATCGAGATTTGTAATTAATTTTTTCTCCAGCCTCTTACGTGCATCAAGAACTTTCTTTTCACGATCGCTAAATAGAAATGAACCAAGCCAACCAACTAATCCGACAGCAAGCCCCGCCCAACCAATGGGTCCTGAAACAAACAAACCAGCTATCATTAGCCCCCCACTTACCAGTGTAGTAGCCCAATTCCATATACGCTTCCCATCAATTAGAAAAGGCATATTGATTGATTTATCAGAAAAAACCGCGTGTGAAAATTTGAGCTCCGAATTTATTTCTCTGCAAATTTCTTGAAGTTCTTCTTCACATTCCATTCCAAGTTGTTTTAATAGACTTGCAGCACGTGACTCTATGTTATGATTTTGTAGTATGCTCTTCCATGTATGTTCAGCACTAGTGTTATCATAATTATCTTCAGCAAAAGAAGCTACTTCTTTTAGCAGTTCACCAGAAATAGTTGATAATAATGATTCTATTCTCTTTTTTGCATCAGATTCAAAATCAATAGTCCACTTTTTTAATTTCCGTTTTTTACTTATTAAAATAGAGCCCTGCTCACTATTTTGTGCACTTTGCCGAAACAAAGTCTCAAATGCATCAACAACCGGAACAACAACAATATCGGAAAATGATTTCAATTTATAAAACTTCCCATTTTTTATAACTTCGTTGATGACTAATTTTTCAAGATAACCAAAACGACTTAGTTTATATAAGTCATTACCATTAACCTCCGATTCAGTCTGTTGTGAGAGATAGGCAGATTTTAAATGAACATAGGCAAAGCGAAGGTAATCCCAATTTTGTCCATACTGAGTACCAAATTCAAGAAATTGACTTCTTATTGAATCTAATCTAGTCATATCCATTTTTTTCTGAATGTCACGTGCAAACATTTTTGGATTTGTTCCTAAATCAATATTTGCTTTAACATTAATAATACAAATCACTGGTTTTCCTAATCTCAAAATCTTATCTAAACACTCTGCTTCGCTGGCTTGTGGGGCATCATCTGTAATTAAGAATAAAATCAAATCGCATTTTTTTGCAGCTTCAAAAGCGATATCTTCATCTTCTTGCCCTTCGAATGCAGCAATCCCTGGAACATCTGTAATCATCATACCGTTGTATGAATAAGTTCTAACATCTCTAGTTGTCCTTTGGGCACCTTTTCCAATAGACGTACCGTTGCCGTGAGTAAGTATTTCCATCAAAGTCGATTTACCTGCCATCGTGCGCCCAAAAAGTGTTATTGAAAACGAGCTTTTGGAAATTGCCTCTAAATCTATATTTAGTTGATATGGCATTTCTTCAAAATTTTGCTTAATTGACGCTAATTGTACTGAAAGACTCTTTGTGATATTCCGCTCATTGATATTGCTCTTTTCCAAAGTGTTAATATTCTCTTGTAGTCTCATTGAAACTGAATCAACTGTACGTTTCAACAAAGAAACTGCATCATCAGCAAGTTTATAACCACGTTTAGCATACTCCTTAGATTCTGATAATGCAGCAGCCAAATCTATTATATTTTCTGATTGCTTGTACTTATCCACTAAGTTGCTCATCCTCGCACCTCTCAATCACAAAAACTTGATTTGTATTTCATCAGTGTATCTTCTACCTCGCGCCAGATTGTTACCGTTTCACCGTCATCCTCAAATACTTTACCGTGGCTCTTAGGTCCATCCAACTTCATCTGTGAGTAATTAGGGCTTGCTGAACGAATCAAATTTGGTCAGATACAAGCCAAATTCCGATTATCAAAATATAAAATAGTGTTGTGT
>NZ_CALPDC010000081.1:0-5505 GCF_943193165.1 Weizmannia agrestimuris | reverse complement strand
TCCTTACACTTTATATTCGACAAAAGTGGCCAAAATCCTTGTCAAATCTGGAATTTTTGTTTATTCAGCAAGCCCTAATTAATAGATACAAACGGGACCTGCCCTCCCCCGCGGGAATGCATCGAATTGCAATTATGGATAAAAGCTTCACATGCCTGGTACGCATCCCGGTCGGTTTCTTCCCAGGCTAATGCCTCAAGCTCTTCGTCTGTATAGCTGGTGGCATAGGTTTTCAAACGTTTTCTATTTTTATGGAAGGTTTTCTCTATGTAAGGAGCAAGATCATAATCAAACATCGGAAAACTTTGCCCGCCATGCTGCATATTTTGATTGGCTTGGAAAATAATCGCTGCTAAAGCCATCGCGCTGCCAATGTCTTTCGGTTCACGCATATACCCATGTCCGGTATTAAATCCGCCCTTTAATACCCCGCCCAGCGGAATCTGGCAACATGTGGTCGTACCCGTTACCATAAAATCAAGGTCATGGGGGTAAATAAAATTGTCATCAATCGCCTTTACGACCTCTTTGCTAAGCAACATTTGCTTTGCATAACTTTTGCTGACTTCAGAAGAGATTTTTGACATTTGCCCCATTGGCGAAGATCCATCCATATTTGCATTTTCTTGCATTAAATCATGATTATGTGAAAACACAATCTCATTTAAGGCTTGCAGGGGAAAATCGCCACTGGTTTCTTGTTCATTTTTTGTAATCATTTTACCGATTCTCCTTTCTAACGCACCGGTTTTTGGGCATGAAGAAAACTTGAACGTCCGTTTCTTTGGTGGCACACCATGCATTTTCAATGAAAAAGGGCTGCGGTGTAGTGGCTTAAAATTCCCGCAACATCCTTGGCGAACAACTCGTTCAACCGCGGAATAAACGGCGGCAAAAGCGGTAAAAATTTCATCCTCCGAAACATCAAGTTCTTACCTCTAGAACGCTTCTGATGGGCAATACAGCGGAACAGTTTTGTAGACAGCTCCGGATTTAAACTGGATTCCTTTTCAGACAGATATTGCCTTCTCACCCAAAACACTATATTTAGTATTTATTTTTGAAACAGCCAACTACATATAGTATCCTATCATAGTGTGTTTTGTATTTCAACACAAAATGAGGAGCGTTCCCGGAAAGTACATTTATGATTCGCGTCTTTCTTTTTCTTATACCTGCGGCCAATTTAGGAATCCGTTCCATTTTTAATACGTTGTAGCAACACCGGGGCGCGGGAAACCGGGAAAGTCGTAATATTTTTCAACAAGACGATGGCTCCTCATGTGATGCCTTTCATCAGGCAAATCGGTACCTGAGGAATCGCGTAATGACTTTCATCACTATCTCGAAAAATTGCACTGGCTGCTTTTCATTCCTCTATTGGTGTCGCGTTCACTCGGCATGAGCGTCTACTATGAAAAACACGAACCCTCTCGATGCCTTTCATTTCCTCCCCAAAAAAAGAATGCCGCAATTTCCCGGCGGCATCCCATTTTATCACGATTGCGTTTGCAAACGTTCAGCTTCCTGAATATCTTGGTTGATCTTGAGATAGATCTGATCCACTTTCGCGAAGTCCAGTGCCTCATGGTAGTACATTTCCAGTTCATCATTCAGCACTTTTGCCTCATGCAGCCAAGCGGTTCCTTCTTTCATTTTATCTTTGTACCGCTTATGGGCAGCTTGAATTTCGTTTGCGTATTTTTCATCCGTACCCGGCGTCACCGCAGCCGCGTACATATCGATCACTTCGTCCCCATTTCGCTCAGGGAAATATTCGTGCGGATCGGTACTGTCAAAAATGCAAAACCCGAGTTCCCTGACGATGACCATATCCAGGCTGTTTGGATCAAATCCGCAATGGTAAATCTCAGTCGTGAAACCTTTTTCTGACGCTTTGGACGCAATTTTTCTCAGCATCGTGGATTTGCCGGTGCCGGCCCGCCCTTTTATAAAATAGCGTTTCGATAACCCCTCCGTCAGATTTGGGATAAAGTCAACTGCTCCGTTTGGTGTGGCTGCCCCGAGAAAACGGTGGTACGCCGTTTGGCTCCCGTCCCCGGTTTTCCCGCCAAATAGCTTTTCAATCAGCTGCTGTGTCACCTGGCCTGCTTTTTCAAAGTCCATTTCTTTTAAGTAAATTGCCTCCAAGTCATCATGATGGCGCAAACTTTCCGCAAACGAATGGTACGCAGATTGATAGGCTTCCTGTATACGGCGATTCAGCTCTAATGCATCCCTTTCATATTTGGCGTCCAATGCGTCCTCCAGCATCATAACCGAATCATTTGTTTTCGGTTCAATCACATACGGCGCGTTTCCATCCACGACGCCTGTTTTTAATCCCGGAATCACTACGCCATCCAGCGAATCAGGAGCAGACGGGCAATGAATCAGTTCAAGATCATAACCTTTTTGCTTCCACACTTCCGCCAGTTTTTCCATGATATATGATTTCCCTGTCCTGCCATTTAAAATAAACACGCGATCCAAACCCTGCAAACTTGAATCCAAATAATGCGCAAACCCTTTCCCGGTATTGCCGCCTGCAAAATAATGCAACACTTTTCTAGCCATATCCCGCCACTCCTCTGTTTGGATAATTAACGGTTTTCCACATTAGCCTATGCGCCCCGCAAAAAGGTTGTGATTTCCTCTTGCAAAGAAAAGAGGCCGGCCCGGAATCAGCCCGGGCCGGCCTCTTCTTAAAAGGTTTATTTCTCCCCGCTCAATTTAACCAAAATTTTCGCCTGGGATTTGTCTTTTGTCAAAGCTTCGAAGCCTTTTTCAACGATTTCTTCCAATTGGATATGGCTGGTAACGACGTCTTGCGGTTTCAATTGGCCGGATGCAATCAGGTTAATCGTTTGTTGGAATGTTTTCTTCGTGTAAACAATCGATGCTGTAACGCTAACACCTGTATTCGTTAACTGCATCGGGTTCCATTCTATCGGGCGTGCAAAGATAGAAATGACATCGACAATCCCGCGTGCTTTCGTTGCATCAAGTGCTTGTTTGAAAGTCGGAGCAACGCCGGCCACTTCAAAGGATACATCTACGCCGCCCGGAACAAGATCACGGATGGTTTGGACGGCATCTTTTTCCCCGGAGTTAATAATGTCGGTCGCGCCTGCTTTTTTCGCCAGGTCCAGACGAGGTTGCGACAAATCCGCCACGACAATCCGGCTTGCACCTGCCGCACGTGCTGCAACAATGGTCAATAATCCGATCGGGCCTGCACCAAAAATCGCAACCGTATCGCCAAATCTTAAACCACTATCTTTCACAGCCTGTACAGCAACCGCGCTAGGCTCAACTAATGCAGCTTCCTCCAAAGACAAGGAATCCGGCACGCGGTAAATATTATTTTCTGGAATGTTGGCGTATGCCGCAAATCCGCCATTGCTATGTAATCCAATAAAAGCGTAGCCGTCATAACGATCGAATTCATCCGGTTTGATTCCGCGGGTAATCGTCGGGTTAATAACAACCCTGTCGCCTGCTTTATACTTGGTAACTTTTGATCCGACTTCTTCAATCACACCGGCAAATTCATGCCCCATCGTGAGCGGCGCTTTTTCACCGGTAAATTCATTTTCTTCGCCAACAGGAATAAATACCGGCCCTTCCTGGTATTCATGCAAGTCACTGCCGCAAATCCCGGCCCATGCTACTTTTACTTTCACTTCATTCTCTTTTAACGGGCGCAATTCAACATCTTCTACACGAATATCTTTTTCTCCGTGCCATACTGCTGCTTTCATTTCTTCCACTCCCTTGCAAATTTTCCTTTGAATATCGTTTACCACAAATACATAGTAATATTGTTATATATAAATAGCAATTAATACGCTTACACCTCATGGATATCGCGTTAAAATAAGATAAAATTCCATAAAAAGCGGACTTTTATTTTAATCCAGTCAGACAAACATTCTTCCATAAAAATTTTAAAGAGTTGACAGGAAAAAATCCGTTTCAGCTGTTTGATCTGTTCGAACTGGCATACCGGTTGCTGCGCAGATGAAAAGCGCAGCCTTTTTGCGGTCTGCGCTCGTTTGCGGCTTTGTATGGCGGTTTAGCTTGCACAATGGCTAACGTCCTGTACCGGAATTTTTAACGGCATCCATTGGTTTGCATCACCAGGGCGTCTATCCTGAAAATATACGCCGGCTGATTTTCGTTTTTCTGGTGGTGCCGTATTCACTGCGGCATGGGCATCTAATCACAGTTAACGGCTTGCTGCCGTTTCGTGAAAATATGATACGCCCTCTACTGTTTCGCTAGCACCAAAAGCCGCGCGATATTTTCGCATGTTCTCTCAATATTGGCAGCACCCGTTTGCAAAGCGTCTTCAAGCGCCATCGGGCGGGGCAGGATGCCAAAGATCGCATCAATGCCTTTTTCATATAAAACATCAATTTGTTCCCCGACATAACCGGCAACGGCAATTACGGGTTTCCCATGTTTTTTTGCTGCCCTGGCCACGCCATAAGGGGTCTTCCCGAACTGCGTCTGGAAATCGATGCTGCCTTCGCCGGTCAAAACGATATCAGCATCTTTTACTTTTTGCTCCAATCCGGTGTATTCCACGACAAGCTCGATGCCGCTTTTTAACACGGCATCCGTGAACACCATCAGACCGGCACCGAGGCCGCCTGCAGCCCCTGCCCCTGGGACCTCAGCAACATCTTTGCCAAGCTGTTCTTTGATGATGGCGGCATAATGCGAAAGGTTGGTATCCAAGAGCGCAACCATTTCTTTCGTCGCGCCTTTTTGCGGCCCGAATACATGAGAAGCGCCGTTTTCCCCGCATAAAGGATTGGTAACATCCGATGCGACAAAAATTTGCACCTCTTTCAAGCGCGGATCAAGGCCGGCCAAATCAATTTCCGCCAAATCCCCGAGTGCACCGCCGCCAAAAGGAAGCATCCCGCCCCTTTCATCTAAAAATTTTACACCGAGCGCCTGTGCCATCCCGGCGCCCCCGTCGTTTGTGGCACTGCCGCCAATGCCGATCAGAATCTGTTTTACTTTTTTGTCCAGACAGGCTTTAATCAGTTCTCCGGTACCATAGGTTGTGGTAACCAACGGATTTTTCGTTTCTTTTGTGACCAAATGGATGCCGCTTGCAGATGCCATTTCAATTACTGCCGTTTCCCCGTCTCCGAGAATCCCGTAACAGGCTGTGACCGGATGTCCGAGCGGCCCTGTGACGGTTTGCTGGTAAATCGTTCCGCCTGTTGCATCCACCAGCGATTGAACCGTTCCTTCCCCGCCGTCCGCCATTGGAACCTGAATGCAAACAGCATCCGGGATCGCTTTTTTAATCCCTGCTTCCATTGCGGCACATACCTCTTTTGCCGTCATGCTCTCTTTAAACGAATCCGGCGCTAATAAAAAGACTGGATTTTTCATCATTTCACCCCAGTGAACTACCCACCACTTATCAACCTTACGGTTTGATTGAAGTGGGGGCTTCTCGACTTATCGTTGCTTTTACTA
>NZ_CALPDC010000080.1:0-6134 GCF_943193165.1 Weizmannia agrestimuris | reverse complement strand
TTTGTCTGATATACCAATTATACTAAATTTTATGCGATTTGTTTGCCTTTAAGCGGAAATTTCGTCACGGATTCAGGATATTAACAATTCACATGAGAATCTCTCTCTTTATTCGATTTTTGGTGAAAGAAATTGGACGATGAATAGACGTGGTAAATTTTGTTTTATAATGTAAATTCGGGGCTGTGATTGATATTAAGATGTCATTTTTCTTTTTAAATGGCACTAACTTTTTCATTTATTTGTTAATTTCAAAGATTTTTAAAAAATAAATCCCTGCCAAGATAAAGATAGACAGGGATTTATTTTGTTTATCATTAAATTAATCATTTTTGCTCTGTTCAGAAGTAATCACTATTTCTTTTCATTCACAAAAATAGCAACCACCAGTATAGAAGCGAGTGTAAATAACGTCATTAACCAGATTTCAATAGAAAAATCAGTAGCAGTCGAGACAATTAAAGATAAGCCGATTGGCCCGCCAATTTGATGCATGGTATTTGTAACGCCGCTCGCAATACCAGCTAGTTCAGTTGGCGCTTCATGAACGCCTGCTGAGGTGACCGGTGCTAAAATCAGTCCTTGCCCCAAACCTAGTATTACCATAGGAATGAAAATAGTACGCCAATAACCATTGGCTGGGTTAGAGAAAGCAAGTAAAATTAACCCAGCCACTAATATTATCTCACCAACAAGTAAAACTTTGCTATTTCCAAATTTAGCGATTAATCGCGGTAATTGCATGGCTATGATAAAATTGACGATTGTCAGAGGTAAAAATGCCAGACCAGATTGTAAGGCCGAAAAGCCATATTGGCTCTGCATCATTTGCGGTAAAAAGAACCAAAATGGCAACATTGCCATCATAAATAAAAGCCGTGCGGCATATGCACCGGATCGTATCTTATTTTTAAAGAGTGATAATGGCAACAGGGGATATGGAACGCTTCGTTCCCAGAAAATGAATAAGCCTAAGATAATCATACCGGCAATGATGAATATACCTTTGCTTTCTGTAAATCCATATATGATACCAATTAATCCTGTGATTGCTAATAAACTGCCTAGATAATCAATTCTTTCTTTTCGTCGTTCTGAATTTTTTACGTACCTTAATGTTAAGAAAAACAGAAGAAGAGTGAACGGTACATTTATCAGGAAACCAGCTCGCCAAGAAATCAAGCTAGTCAGCCCACCGCCAACTAATAAACCGACACTCGAACCAATTCCTGCTGTTGCGCCATAATATGAAATAGCACGCTGTCTCATATTGTTCTGATATGCATCCATGATTAATGCAAGGGTTGTAGGTGCAATAATCGAGCTGCCAATCCCTTGAATCGCGCGCATAGCAATCACCATCTCAGCTGTTCTTGATAGACCAATGATTAGTGAACTGATCCCAAAAATGAGCAGCCCAAACAGAAAAATACGTTTTCTTCCCAGTAAATCAGAAAGCCGTCCACTTAGAAGCAGGAAGCCTCCGAACATGAGCGTGTACGCACTTGATACCCATGAAAGTGATGCGGCAGATAAGTTCAGGCTTTCGCCTATCTGCACTGAACTGGTAAAAATGATCGAGTTATCCATTAATATCAAAAAATAGGATATCAATGTAATCGGTAAGATGACTCCAAATTTTTCTTTATGCAACTTTTCTAACACCTTTCTATTTCTTTAACTAAAACTTGAAAGTACGAAAATCGTGCAAACCCCTTGTCACCACTGCGGTTACCCCGGCTAATTTAGAGCTAAGCTGCTTTAATTAGGTGTTTTTGATAGCTGACAGGTAACTTTTTTAAAAATTGCTCAATAATAGTATTTAGTACTTCTTCACAAAGGATATACTCATCCTTAAAAGCTTCTTTAAATAAATCAATCAATTGTTGAATCGCTTCTGCGAAGGTGACGTCAGTAAGTTCATCAACCATGAGATAAAACAATTCACCCAGGGTCCGATCATCTACCTGTTCACGGTGTTGGACTGCAAGGATTGAGTAACCAATTGCGACAAGAGCGGTATGTGCAAAGATACCGTCATAAGACAATCCTTGATATTTTGCCAGGCGGAGGTACTGTTTACACATCTTGAAGTATACTTCAATCGACCAGCGCTTTCCGTAAAGCTGAATAACTTCATCTTCAGAGAGCCGGGTGTCCGTTGTCGCCAAGACAAGGTAATCATTTCGTTTATTGCGGTTGCGGATATAAACAAGTTTGACTGGAACCGACGTTTCCCCGTCAACTGCTTCAACAAGAACGGATAACAGATAGCGTGAACGTCCGCGACGTTTCTTCTGGGTGTTAAAGATCGTTTTCACATCCATCAGTCCACCGTTGAACTGGTAATAAACTTTCTTAGAACGTTTCACCATGGCTACTCCATGAAGTCCCATTTCACGCAACTGATGAAACATCTTAGGGCTAGAAAACCAGGAATCAAACAAGACGTAGGAAGCATTCACTCCTTGAGACAAGGCTGATGATAACAATTCCAACACTACATTGGTTGCTTTGCGCTGTGCCTGAATCTTACGCTTTCCTGAAAGTGTATGGCCGTCGATGGATTTTGGGTTGCACACTTGATTCTTGCCAGAAAGCAAGGAAAAGTTAACAGGGAGGAATGTGTTGCCGTCACTCCAACCTAGTTGAAGAAACCGAAAGCCACGGGTATGTTTGTGTTTCGCATGGTCAAACTGAAACGCCGCTAGTTCAACGTGCTTTGCGCTGGCTCGCTCATACATGGAATCATCCACAATGAATACATTCCGGCGTGTTGGTTCGGTCAAGGGTTCGATGAACACAATGATACGGCGGCAGAGCAAAACCAAGAACTTTTGCCAATTGATTTTGCCGTTATTCAGCAGATTACGGAAGGTCTTATCTGAGAATCCGAGCTGATCTTGATGCTTCAAATAATCACGGTATGCAGATCTGTTTGAGAAAAGTGTACTGATCAAATAACAGAACAGCGTTCGAAATGGAACACCTTTTGTCTTTACAGCGTTTGAAACCTTCGCAATTTGAGATAAGCGAAAACGCAAAAAAAATGCTTCGATTGAAGATAAAACTTCAAGAGATTGATGGTCGTTTTGTGTTATAATTTTCATAACATGAACACTCCTCGATTAATTGTTAGTTAGCACTTCAATTATACCGAGTTTCCAGTGTTCATGCTTTTATTTTTGCTCTAAACCCTTGTAAGACAAGTAATGAGAATGAATTTTAGTGTTTCAAGTTTTAGTCTTTAATTGTTTAATTTTTTCTAGCCAGGTATCTATTTCCTTTGATACCTCAGCTTTATTTTTACCTTTAATTGCAAGCATGGTACCGTTAATTTCTTCCCCGCCCTTTACAGAATATCCTTCTAGAACTTTCGCTCCTTTCGCACCAGCTTTTATCTGTCTAAAGGTTGAACCAGGACCGTAACCGCCATTCGTGTTAAATGGGATCACCGTTTTCCCCTCAAAATTATAACTATCTAAAAATGAAACGACCGCTTGAGGCAAAGCCATGTTCCATGTGGGCGCACCAATAAAAATACGATCATAGTCCTCAAAATTAGTAATGGTTGTTTTTAATTCTGGTAGGGTAGCACTCTCTTGTTCTTGCGCATTTTGTTCTACTTCCGTTCTGTAATCCTTTGGTCTTGGCTCTTTTGTTTCAATTTGTACGAGATCTCCACCAACTTTTTCTTGGATAAGTTCGGCAACTGCCTTAGTATTCCCCGTCCTTGAGTAATAGACAATCAATGTTTTTGAATTTTTCATGGTTGCTCCTTCCTTTTCATTCTGATTTGTTGTTTTTGAAAGAATAATGAAACCAACGATAATGACGCATATAACTGTTATCAGCAAGAAAATGGCATTCTTCTTAATCATCTAAATCTCCACCTTTGTACTGTGCTTTTCATCCATAAATAGGCTGTGACATAGTACGAATATGGACTATGTCACAGCCTTTTCTATGATCTGCTGATTGATTTACATCCTACACCACTTAAATCAATAAAAATCAGGTTTTGATTTATTTTCTGAGCCAGGTTCCCATAAGCCGATACTTGCTCGGATATCGTTTCGTTTGCCTGTAATATTATCGATAACAAATTGAGCAATTGCACGTCTAGTAATTTGAGCGCCTAAAAATGGTTCTCCTTTTGGGCTTGCGACATAATCCTTTCGTTTGCCATTATATAACCAAGTCATCCGCATATAGGTGTAATCTAAATCACTTGCTTCAAGTGATTCTACTCCACGGTTATGAGCAATCGATCCGCCCATCATTCGACTATTCCATGTGGCAAAAGGTTCCGCAACTTCGCCGTATACACTTAATACACCTGCTTGAATGATGCGCTTAACGCCAGTTTTATGCATTGCCTCAATGACTGTTTCTGTAATTTTTTTATTGTCAAAATTCATATAAACCATCTCTTGGTTTTGCATGGCGTTCACCAAATCTGATACATTCCCTGCATTACCAGAAATCTTTGTTACATTCGTATAGGGTAGGCTAGTTGCATGACGACCAAACAATGTTAATTTCAGATCAGCTTGTTCTTGTAAAAGTGGTATCAGCACTTCTGGAATTTGACCGCCTGCACCAATGATAAGGATATTTTTCATCATTTTTCTGTGTCCAACATGCGATTCATGAACCATTCAACTTGTTGTGGAGCATCATGATCAAAGAAAGCTGATTCTTTCATATCTAAAGCAGCTATTTTTTCAATATCTTCTTTTGAAAGTTCAAAATCAAAGATATCAATGTTTTCAGCCATTCGTTCTGGACGAACAGATTTAGCCAATGCAACAATTCCTCGTTGCATTAACCAGCGAAGCACGACTTGTCCAACAGTTTTGCCATATTGTTCTCCGATTTCTGCTAATACAGGATTTGTGAATAGATCGTGACGTCCTTCAGCAAATGGAGCCCAAGCTTCCACTTGTACACCATATTTTTCATGCCATTTTTGATCTTCAATTCTCTGATTCCAAGGGTTCACTTCAATTTGATTGATTTGAGGCTTCACTTCATTCAGCCCAACAAATTCAATCATCTTAGCTGATTTGAAATTTGAAATACCAATTGCACGCAATTTACCTGCTTTTTGCGCTGCAACCATTGCTCTCCATGCTCCATAAACATCGCCATAAGGTTGGTGAATAAGATAAAGATCAAGATAGTCTAGCCCCATAGTATCAAGTGAGTGTTCAATCGTCTCAGTTGCTTTAGATTCCGGTGCTTGTAAAATAAACAACTTAGAGGTTACAAAAAGTTCTTCACGTGTAACAAGCCCTTCGTCAATTGCTCGTTTGATACCTTCACCCGTTTCTTTTTCATTTCCATATATAGAAGCCGTGTCGATCAAACGATATCCTGCTTTGATTGCTTGATAAACTGCTTCAACTGTTTCATCCAATGGAATTTGGTAAACTCCAAACCCTAATTGTGGTATTTCCACACCATTGTTTAATTTGATTGTTTGCATGTTGTTTTCCTCCTCTAACTTTGATTCATTACCTATCCTAAACCTTGGAGTTAAGTCCATGGCAAGGAAAAAGTTTTATTTTTTTCGTTCCCACAATTTTTCGACTTTATCAGATGCCATTTCACCTGTCTTGAATTTTGCGATATGCTCATCATAAGTTTCAATTTTATAAACTAGTAATTCCCTAACTTCCTGCATTTCGGCTAACTTTTTATCCAGCTCCTCCAACTGATCAAATAAAATCTGTTTTTGAGCTTCTTCTACATCTTGCGTTTCTCGTAATTGGGCCAACTGGGCAAACTCAATTAAGGATTCAACCGATAATCCGGCATTACGCAAATTTTTAGCTAAATAAATCCAATTCAAATCGTTCGTCGTATAGTCACGATATCCACTTGCATTTCGGTGAACAGGTGGGATAACACCTACCCGTTCATAATATCGGAGTGTATCAACACTTAAATCAAACATTTCAGCTGCTTTTTTGATATTCATCGAATATTCCTCCTTACTTATATAAACTATAATAGACCTTTGAGCTAAGTCCAATGCAATGATAAAGTTATACCTGAATCCGTGACGAAAATATAACAAACGCCGTTAATAGGTAGATTTCCCAAGAGTAAGGATATAGTGGTGTCCG
>NZ_CALPDC010000079.1:0-6182 GCF_943193165.1 Weizmannia agrestimuris | reverse complement strand
TATGAAGGACAAATCACCGGCTCCCTTGCAACGAATTGTCTTTCATCACGGTTATGAAGGACAAATCACCGGCTCCCCTGCAATGAAATGTCCTTCATCGCATGTACGAAAGACAAATGATAGGCGAACCGCCGCTTTCAATATATTTTTTGCTACCTGTGCAACACTCGAACAGCATATTACTTTCCAAATGAATGTTTGGCATGGCCCTACCGGCAATGTATAGTTATTTTTTCTTTTTGCCTGGCCCCCCAAAAAACATTTCGCATGCGTGGGCGCCTCTTATATTTCTTCCCAATCAAAAAAGCCGCCCCACCGTTTGGCAGAGCAGGCTTCTGATCATTTTTTCTCCTCGAAAACTTTCCGGATTCGTTCAACGGCCCATTCCAGCTCTTCTTCCGTTATGATGAGCGGCGGGGCAAAGCGGATGACGTTTTCATGCGTTTCTTTGCAAAGCAGCCCTTCCTCTTTCAGTGCTTCGCAATAGGTGCGCGCCGGTTCTGTGAGCTCCACGCCGATGAAAAGGCCACGGCCGCGAATTTCCTTAATCGACGGGTGCTTGATTTCACGCAATTTTTCCAAGAGCACCTGCCCAAGCCGGAGCGAACGTTCCACCAGTTTTTCTTCTTCAATTACCTCAAGGCTTGCGATCGATACTGCACATGCAAGCGGATTGCCGCCGAACGTCGAGCCGTGCGACCCCGGGTTGAATACGCCCAGAATTTCTTTATTTGCGGCTACACAGGAAATCGGCATGACGCCACCGCCAAGTGCTTTACCAAGAATGAACACATCCGGCGTAACGCCCTCCCAGTCCACCGCAAACAGCTTGCCGGTCCGGCCTAACCCGGTTTGCACTTCATCGGCCATAAAAAGCACCCGTGACGCGCGGCAAATGTCCGCAGCTTCTTTTAAAAACCCGGCTGGCGGAATGTTGATGCCAGCTTCTCCCTGGATCGGCTCGACAAGGAACGCTGCCGTGTTCGGGGTGATGGCTTCCCTCAGTGCTTCCGCATCCCCGTACGGAATGAGCTTGATACCCTCAATCATCGGCCCGAACCCGCGTTTATATTCTTCTTCCGATGAGAGCGACACCGCAAGCAGCGTACGACCATGGAAGTTCCCGGTACAGGCGATGATCTCCGCTTTATTGTCCGGCACGCCTTTCACATCGTATGCCCAGCGCCGCGCAGCTTTGACCGCCGTTTCCACCGCTTCCGCCCCGGTGTTCATCGGCAGCACCATATCCTTTTTCGTCAGTTGACACACTTTTTCGTACCATTCGCCGAGTTTGTCGTTATAAAACGCACGCGATGTGAGCGTTACACGGTCCGCCTGGTCTTTTAATGCCTGAATGATTTTCGGGTGGCGGTGCCCCTGGTTCAGCGCCGAATAAGCGCTCAGCATATCCATATAACGGCGGCCGTCCGGATCCTTCACCCATACCCCTTCCGCTTCCGAAATGACAACGGGAAGCGGCGCGTAATTATGAGCACCGAACTGTTCCGTTTTTTCAATCACTTGCTTCGCCTGGTCTTTTACTTGTGCCATTTTGTTTCCCCTTTCTTTTCAATGTCCCTATCCATTCATATGCAAAAAGAATGCCATCATGAAAAAAAGGTCTTCGTGCGGTTTTTTTAGTGAAAATGCAAAAAAATTTTGCAGAAACCCGCAAAATATTTTAAAATTTTTATAATCGGAGGGGGATGCAACATGGAAGAAACAAAAGATGTACGCCTCGCGTTGTATGAAGCAATTATGAATCTCGTCGATGCCGGCATTCATGCGGTAGACGAAGAAGGGCGCACGATGATTTACAATCAAAAAATGCGGGATATTGAGGGGATGGACAGCCGTGAAGTACTTTATAAAAAATTGGAAGATGTTTTCCGCTTCCGCAGCAGTGAAGAAAGCACCCTGTTAAAGGCGCTCAAAACCGGAGAAGAAAGTCATCTTGTCAAGCAGACGTATTTTAACAATAAAGGCCGCGAAATCACCTCCGTCAACCATACGTATCCGTTTTATTATAAAGGGAAATTGATGGGTGCTGTTGAAATTGCGGAGGACATTACGAAAATCGAGCGTCTCATCCGCCGGAACCATGAGCCCCATACCGGTTACACATTTCATCATATTATCGGAAAAAGCAAGGCGGTTTCCGAAGTCATTGAATTTGCAAAACGCGCCGCCCGCACTTCCTCCTATGTGCTGATTATCGGCGAAACCGGGACGGGAAAAGAGTTGTTTGCACAGAGCATTCATTACGAAAGCGAAAGAAGCCGGGGACCGTTCATCACGCAAAACTGTGCAGCGCTTCCCGATAATCTCATTGAAAGTATCTTATTTGGTACGAAAAAAGGGGCATTTACAGGGGCCGTTGACCGCGCAGGGCTGTTCGAACAGGCGGACGGCGGCACGCTTTTGCTCGATGAAATCAATGCATTGAACATTCATTTGCAGGCAAAACTTTTGCGGGTGTTGCAAGAGAAAAAAGTGAAGCGGATCGGGGGGACGCAGGAAAAACCGGTCGATGTGCGCGTGATCGCCACCATGAACGAAACGCCGTATGAAGCAATTGCAAATCACCGTTTGCGCAAAGATTTGTACTACCGGCTTGGTGTCGTGACGCTGCTTATCCCACCGTTAAGGGACCGGTTGGAAGATTTGCCGCTCCTCACTCGCCACTTTATTCAAAAATACAACACTCTTTTTCAAATGAATGTCAGGGGAATAACACCGGAAGTACTTACTTTCTTCCGTTCGTACCGCTGGCCTGGCAATATACGCGAGCTGGAGCATATCATTGAGGCAGCGATGAATGTCATGCTGGAGGAAGACATGATTGAACTCCGCCACCTGCCCATGCAGTACCGGCAGTCCGGCCACTACACTCCGGCGGCGGAAAAATCACCGCTTTTAAAAGACCGGCTGTTTGAGTATGAGAAACAATGCATTTTAGAGGCGCTTGAGGCAAACGGGTCGAATATATCAAAAGCAGCAGAGCAGCTCGGATTGAGCCGGCAAAGCCTCCAGTACCGGATGAAACGGCTCGGGATTTGACGTTTGTAAAATACAGCCGGCTTCAAAGATCATCTCTAGCCAGGCAGTTAGAAAAAGGCAGGGGACTCAACAAACAGCCCCTGCCATGATTACGCTTATTTCACTTGTTCCTGCAGCACTTCTTTTAATAACTCGATCGCACTTTCTTCGGTCGGATCATTCGTTCCAAGCTCGCCGCGGAAGGCTTTGGAGAGGATGGATTGTTTTAACTCTAGTTTCATAATCGTTGTATGCGGATCCTGATAAACATTTTTCTCAGCCGTTTCACCTAAATTTGCAAGAACATCCCATTTCCCTTTAAAAAATGAAAAGTTGCTTTTCACTTTTATCACCGTTTTCTTTTTACTTTGCTTTTATTATACAACAAAACATTCTTACGTTGGGCGCGCGGGAAAATGCTGTCATTGGATTGAAAACTGGTGGCTGAACAATCTCTCGCTTTATTTTTGCATAAAAAAGAGGTATTTTGGTTTCAACTGTGCCTAACGCTCGGTGTGCAACATGTCCCTGCATTTCCAAACGAATGGCATTTTTATTCGCACCCCGGCAGAAATCGGGCCACCGGGGTCTCCTGCTCGCCACTTCTGAGTGCCTCGGAGACGCCACAATCGTCTCCTGTTCGCCACGTCTGTGTGTGACCCCCCTTTGACGTTATTTTACGCCCACATGCAAATTGATTTTGCATCCTGAAGGGTGGGAAGGCGCCCCCCATTTGCGGCATGTAAAGCACCAATTCGGCATCAACAAAAGGGTTCGCGCACGTGCAAAAAATTTTTGCATGCGCAGCGTTTGCCTCCTGAAAAATGGTTCCTCACCCTTTGGCATGAAAATTGCAAATAGTCCTGATATGATAATATATACTGATGTATTTTGTAAGCGCTCTTACGAAACGAACGAAGGGGGAAAAGAAAAATGGAATTGGAAAAGCAGCAGGACATCCATCTTCCAAAGCAGCAGGGCAGAACACTCCGAAAAGGACTAAAAGCACGTCATTTAACTATGATTTCGATCGGGGGTGCCATCGGAACCGGCCTGTTTCTCGGAAGCGGCGCGGCGATCCATTCGGCGGGGCCGGGCGGGGCGCTTGTGGCATACGCACTGGTTGGCGCAATGGTGTATTTTGTCATGACAAGCCTCGGGGAAATGTCCGCCTACATGCCGACAAGCGGCGCCTTCAGCACATACGGGACAAAATTCGTCGATCCCGCTTTCGGATTTGCACTCGGCTGGACTTACTGGTTCAACTGGGCGATGACGATTGCCGCCGAACTGACCGCTTCGATTATGATCATGAAATTCTGGTTTCCACACAGCCCGTCGCTGTTATGGAGCATGTCCTTTTTTGCACTTATTTTTCTGCTCAATTATTTGACCGTCAGAGGTTACGGAGAAGGGGAATACTGGTTTTCTTTCATCAAAGTGGCGGCGATTATTCTTTTTATCGTTGTCGGCTTATTGATGGTTTTTGGCCTTCTTGGCGGGGAAGCAACCGGCGTAAAAAATTTCACAACAGGGAATGCACCGTTTCCGGGCGGGTTTCTCGGCACTTTTCTCGTCTTTATTGCGGCCGGTTTTTCGTTCCAGGGGACGGAAATTGTCGGGGTTGCCGCCGGGGAAAGCGAAAATCCGGCGAAAAATGTGCCGAAAGCGATTAAAAATGTTTTCTGGAGAATTCTATTATTCTATGTGCTTGCCATCCTTGTCATCGGGCTCCTTGTCCCGTATACAAACAGCAGTCTGAAAAGCGAGAATGTTCTCGTCAGCCCGTTCACGCTTGTCTTTAAAAAAGCCGGCCTTTCCTTTGCGGCTTCGATGATGAATGCCGTGATCCTGGCCGCCGTTCTGTCAGCCGGCAATTCCAGCCTGTACGCATCCACGCGCATGCTTTACGCAATGGCAAAAGAAGGACAGGCCCCGCGCATTTTTTCAAAGCTTGACAGGCGCGGCGTCCCGGTACCGGCCATGATTTTAACCGCAGTTGTCGGCATGCTTGCGTTTTTCACTTCCATTTTCGGGGACGGTGTTGTGTATATTTGGCTTATGAATTCG
Organism: Weizmannia agrestimuris; assembly: GCF_943193165.1. NCBI lineage: Bacteria > Bacillati > Bacillota > Bacilli > Caryophanales > Bacillaceae > Heyndrickxia > Weizmannia agrestimuris. The sequence goes on along the minus strand of NZ_CALPDC010000079.1, from coordinate 1,073 downwards.
ATCGGCATCACCGGCTTTATTTTCTGGCTCGGCATCTGCGTTAGCCATTACCGGTTCCGCAAAGCTTTTCTTGCACAAGGGCACTCGCTCGCTGAACTGCCATACAGAGCGAAATGGTATCCGTTCGGACCGATTTTTGCCATTGCCGTTTGCCTGATTGTGACACTCGCCCAGGACTACCAGGCATTCCTCGCCCCGCATATCAACTGGGGAAATGTCATTGCGGCCTATCTCGGCATCCCGTTCTTTCTTGTATTGTGGTTCGGATACAAAATCGCAAGAAAAACAAAAATCGTGCCGCTTGATGCACACGATTTCCATGCGATTGCAGAACCCAATGAATAAACCGGGCTCTAAAGTCCCAGGCTTAGCAGCTCCGGATGAACATACTTTTATAAATAAGGGAAAAGCTTGCACTTGAAACGCACTCTATATGAAGAAAGGACGTCATTTTTTCATGCTTCCTTCACATAGACGGGCTCTATGTGAAGGAACAACACTTTTTTTGCGCGTTTCCTTAACGTAGACGCACTCTATGTGAAGGAAGGCCTTCGTTTTTCTGTGCTTCCTTAACGTAGACGCCTTCTATGTGAAGGAAAGCATTCATTTTTCCACGCTTCCTTAACATAGACGGGCTCTATGTGAAGGAAGAGCCTCGTTTTATCGTGCTTCCTTAACGTAGACGCCTTCTATGTGAAGAAAGGCCTTCGTTTTTCCGTGCTTTCTTAACGTAGACGCCTCCTATGTGAAGGAAGACCTTCAATTTTCCTCGCTTCCTTAACATAGACGCGCTCTATGTGAAGAAAGGCCTTCGTTTTTCCGTGCTTCCTTAACGTAGTCGCGCCCTATATGAAGAAAGGACGTCATTTTTCTATGCTTCCTTAACATAGACAGGCTCTATGTTAAGGAACAACGCATTTTTTTCTCGATTCCTTAACGTAGACGCACTCTATATTAAGGAAGACCTTCATTTTTCCACACTTCCTTAACATAGACGAGTCAAGTCCAGGTTATTGTGTAAATTTATGGGCAAATGTTTTCAACCACCCTTTCATTTTTTCGGCTTAACTTCC
>NZ_CALPDC010000078.1:0-6239 GCF_943193165.1 Weizmannia agrestimuris | reverse complement strand
TCAAGTGCTGTATCTGAGACGTAATAGACATTAGCCAGCACTGAATTTATTATGATTTTCTAGGTGCGAAAGTTGAGGTATTTAAATTACTAAGCGAATTAAATACCGCCAAAGATGGAATTACTGCATCAGAAATTGCAGAAAAGCTTTCCCTTTCAAGGCAAGTAGTAAGTCATTATCTTTCCAGGTTACTTGAAGAAGGAAAAGTGGCAAAAACAGCCACAAAACCTGTCTATTGGTCTGTTATAAGCAAGATGAAAACGGAAGACGTCTTCGAATCTTTTATTGGATATCATGGCAGCCAGAGTGAAATCATACAACGTTGCCAGGCGGCGGTTAAATACCCTCCTAACGGTTTAAATATATTGATCACCGGACAAAGAGGTGTCGGCAAAAGTTTTCTCGCGTCGTTAATCTATCAGTATGCCATAAATCAAGAGGTTATTAAAAAAACGCCCCTTACATTGTTTTAAACTGTGCAGACTACGCAGACAATGCAGAATTATTATCTTCTGTTCTGTTTGGTTATAAAAAGGGTGCTTTTACGGGGGCAACCCGGAAAAAGACGGGCTTATCCAAGAGGCGGACGGTGGCTTTTTATTTTTAGACGAGATCCATAGATTATCTAAAGAAAACCAGGAAAAGCTTTTTTTGTTCATGGATACCGGCAAATACAGACCGCTCGGGGAAAATAAGACATGGAATGAATCGAAAGTCCGATTTATTTTCGCAACCACAGAAAATGAGGAAAATATATTTTTAGAAACATTTCTGAGAAGGATTCAAGTACATGTTACTATTTCTAATTTCAATAACCGGCCATTGGCTGAAAAAATACAGTTAATAAAATATATGTTTTATCAAGAAGCAAACATCCTTCAAAAAAATATATTGGTTAAAGGAGAGTCCGTACAATTATTATTAAACAGCCATTTTAATGGCAACATCGGAAAGTTAAAAAATATGATTAAGCTGAGTTGTGCTGATGCTTATAATCATCATCCCGACCATGATACTTTACTGATAAGCCCCGGTACCATTTCTGATATGCCTGTTCGGAAAGCGGAAACAAGCAAGTATCCGCACAATTATCTCTTGATTGAATATGCATTCCCTTTTGATTTTGACCAGGAGCATGCAGATGGCTTCATGCTGGAATTGAAAAAAATCATGTCAGATTTGCACGATGCTAAAGGCACGGGTTCAAAGGCGTCATTGGAACAATTAAAAAACAGATTACAGACGCTTCATTTAAAAAGCTTGGGTAACTTTTCTTACTTTGAAAATGTATCCAATCAAAGCATAATGTATGTAAAGAACATGTTTATTCAAAAATGGGAAGATATCATTATGAACCGGTACGGGATTGTAAACAGTGTATCAATAGACAAAATCAGCTTTGATTTTTATTATTACATTCATGAGAAAAAGATACCCTTTTTAGGCTGTTTAAAGGATTTAAATATAGAAATTCAAACGGTTTATCCAAGAACGAGTTATATTGCCGATAAATTTGTCAGTTCCCTGCACTTAACAAGCGAAAAAAGTGCGTTCCTAAAAATAGTGATCTCCCTCCTGCTATCTGATTATGTGAAAGAAGATATTGAACTGAAGGGTTTGCTCATCGCTCATGGAGAAAGCACGGCCAGCAGTATCCAGTCTGTGGTCAACCGATTATGTGAAACATATGTTTTTGAAGCCATTGATATGCCGATCAATACAGCACTGGAAAATATTATTACAGAAGCACGTATGTTTATTCATCATCAGGCGAATCCGGACGGGCTTACTTTATTAGTTGATATGGGTTCGCTCAGCAAACTGTATTCATCCATTAAGAACGCTCTGCAGGGTGATTTATTAATAGTCGACAACTTAACCACCTCGATTGCACTGGACATAGGGCTTAAAATAAAAAACAGGGTGCCTTTTAAAACCATAGCAGAGAACAGTCTGTCGAAAAATATAAAATTGAAACCCAGTATTTTGAAGGCTTCTCAAAAACAAAAAACATCATTATTTCTTGTATGTCCGGCATGGGCATATCGGAAAAAATTAAAGATATCATGAGCAAGTATTTATCTACAGAAAAGATAGAAGTATTAACGATGGAATACAGGGAATTGAAAAATACAATTGACAGGAATTCAAAAAATTATTTTGACAAAACAAAGCTTGTCATTACCACAACGGACTTACCAAGCTCTTTTTCCATTCCCCATGTCAATATATACAATATGCTGGATGCAGAGGGTATTTCCAATTTATGGAGTTTAATTTATAACGATATCAGTAGAAATTCCTTTGATAAAATGATTCAGGAATTGCTAAAACTATTTTCAATACAAGGCGTGGTAGACCGGCTGAAATTTTTAAATCCCGTTGTTGTGATCAATGAAGTGGAAAATGTTTTGACAAAATATGAAAATTATTATCGTATTACGTTTACTGGAAAAGTAAAGTTAAATTTGTATATGCACATCGCTCTTATGATAGAACGTCTTTTTATTTCTCGAGAAGAAAAAGAGGATATTAAAGAGAAATTGTCAGAACCCGAAGCGGAATTCTACGTTACTTCAAAAAATATTTTTAAGCCAATGGAAAATAATTACAACATTATGGTCAGCCAATACGAAATCTCGTTGTTATACCAATTAATTGGCCCGTTTATTCAAAAATGAGAGGGCTTTCGTGAATCCCGTAATCTGTCTATCCAGTGTTCCTGTTGTGTCCAATTTTTTGGACACATTATTTTTTACAATTGAAATGCCTGGCATACCTGTTTTTTAAAAGACTGGCACGGAAATTGCATTAATAATATACGAAAAACCGATGAGACGAAAGGAGGAGAGAAATGAACAAAATATTAGTTGCCACTCATGGTTATTTTGCAAACGGCATCAAAAGCAGTATTAAACTTCTTACGGGTGTGGAAGAAAACATCTATTTTTTGAATGCATACGTCAATGATGAGAGCATTGACAAACAAATTGAACATTTTTTCCAATCTGCAAGTGAAGAAAATGAAATTATTATCTTTACTGATTTATACGGAGGAAGTGTAACCCAGAAGATCATTGCTTACGCCAGTTCCATAAAAAGAAAAGTGCATCTCATTTCCGGTTTTAACTTACCGGTCATCCTTGAAGTCGTGCTTTCAACAAAAAAACTGACGGATCAGCTGCTAGAGGAAATGGTTGCCGATTCTCAGAAACAAATGAAATTAATCGAACTAAGCAATCTTTCCAAACAGGAAACGGAAAAAGATAACAATGAGGATTTATTTTTTAATTAGGAGGGATTAAGATGATCGTTGCTCTGAGAGTGGATGAAAGATTAATACATGGACAAGTAGCCATGACTTGGACGAAGGCGTTAAAACTTGATGGTTTAGTAGTTGCAAATGATGAGGCAGCAAATAATGAAATTCAAAAAATGAGTTTGAAAATGGCTGTGCCTCAAGAGATAAAATGCATTATTAAAACGGTGGAGTCTGCAATACAACTGCTGAACGACCCAAGGGCTCAAAAAATGAGGCTTATGGTATTGGTCACAACTGTGAAAGATGCTGTTACAATTTGCGAAAGATTTCAGGACATTGAACTCGTAAATATCGGAAACGCCGGAAAAATGACAGATGGGGAAAAGATCACATTCTCAAAAGAAGTCATGCTCACACAAGAAGAAATTGATCATTTAGAAACATTGGTAAAGCTGTATCCAAATACAGAATTTCAGCCTACTCCAGCCATGGAAAAAAAGTTAGCTGTAAATATCCTTAAAAACATAAGACGTTAGGAGGAATACCTTGTGTATGATGCAATTGTCGTCGCGTTTGCAGTATTTGCAGGAGTTGCAGGACATGAATTGCTTGGCATGTCTATGCTAAGCCGCCCAATCGTTGTCGCTCCTCTTACGGGTTTATTACTGGGGTACTTAAACACAGGACTCCTTGTAGGGGCGTCTCTGGAAACAATATTTATGGGCGTCGTCAATATTGGCATATCCAGTACAGCAGAGCCTTCACTGGCAGCAGGATTAGCCACTGTTTTTTCAATCAACATGGGCGGGAATATGGGCGCGATTATCCCGTTGGTTTTTCCATTAGCCATTTTAGGACTGCAATTGATGAACTTGATCTTTTCTTTTGTTATCGGGCCATTTGCACCGAAATTCAGAAAGCTCGCGCTTGAAGGAAAAGAAAAATCAATCGTCGGCCTTCACTATGGATTATGGTTCTTACACTATGGTTTATATGCGCTCATCCCATTTTTCGCGGTATTGTTTGGATCGGATGTTGTCAGAGATGTATTAAACAGTATTCCGAAAGTGATTATGAATGGTTTAACAGTTGCCGGGAACATGTTGCCTGCCGTAGGGATGGCAATGCTGTTAATGATGCTATGGGATAATAAAATTGCTGCTTACTTCTTTTTAGGCGTTGTATTGGTTGCATATTTAAAACTTCCTTTAATTGCTGTCGCTACAATCGCGTTTATCATTGCTGTCGTTGTTTCTCCAAGAGATCTTCAATTGAAAAAGATGGCAACGGCAAGTGCCCCGGATGTAAATGCCGCCATCTCGGATGAAGAGGAGGACTTTTTCAAATGAAACTAACACAGAACCTTAGTAAAGACGAAAAGAAAATGATTAGAAAAATGTTTTGGCGTTCCGCTACCATGTATATTTCGGTCAATCCGATTACGATGGGAGGAGGCGGTTTTTGCTACTCTATGATACCGTTTATTCACCATTTCTATAAAAATAAAGAAGACCGGAAATTAGCGCTTGAAAGGCATACAGCTTATTTTAGTACAACTATCCCCTTTGCTTCTTTTGTGATGGGAATTGCCGGTTCAATGGAAAAGGAAAACAGTGAGAAACCTAACTTTGATCCGAAAAGTATTAATGCCATTAAATTAAGTTTGATGGGGCCGTTAGCCGGCATTGGTGATTCCCTTTTTTGGGGTGTATGGCGTGTTGTATGTGCCGGACTGGCAATCGGGCTTGCAAATGCGGGGAATTTCCTGGCACCGCTTATCTTTTTATTGGCGTTTAATATACCCAACTATTTAATCCGGTATTACGGCGCATTTTTAGGATATTCACTTGGGTCCAAGTATATTGAAAAAATGTATTCAGAAGGCATTATCGCAGTTTTAACAAAAGCTGCCAGTATTTTAGGGCTGATCATGGTTGGTGCGATGGCTGTCCAAATGGTTAAATTTAAAACAGTCTTAGCTTTTCATATGCATGGAAAAGAAATCATGAACGTCCAAAATGTATTGGATAGTATTTTTGTAGGAATCATTCCTTTGCTGATCACTTTTCTTTGCTTCTATTTATTGAAGAAAAAAGTAAATGTTATCGCAATTATCTTCGGGATCATGGTTTTAGGCGTACTGTTGTCTGTCTTGGGCATTGTCTAAAAAAATTCGGGAGAAAATAATATGGCAAAAAACATAACTCAATTTATCGATGAATCGGTCAATCCCTATTTCAATTTAACAATTGAGAACGGAAAATATTTTAGTACAAATAAAGAAAGTTATTATCTCAAGCAACTGCCGGATCAATCTTTTTCTTTTGATGTTACAAATAATAAAGTGACATCCAGTATAGATGAGTTTGGAACCATTAAAAGCATATCGTTTTATCATGGTAATTATTTAACGGAAGACAAACCCGGGGTATGGGTATCAAAGGATTTTGTTCAGGAAAATGACTTATCATTTAAAATACGTTATGATGATAAACTTTATGACTTTAAAAATTCCAAAAACAGGGTTGAGGCAGACCTGGTGTTTAATTTGTTTCCAAGAATTAAACACGACTTAAAAGATTTAAAATGCACCATCATTGTGTATGCACCCGTCGGAAGAACGGGTGCAAGACTAAGCTGCCTTGTCTATGGGATCTATATTGAAAATTTGAAGCCAACAAATCTTACAGGCGAACTCATATTGCCAAAGTTGTATGAAAAGAAATACTCGGATCGGCGCAATATTTTAATGCATTGCCCGCAAAGCGCGGATAAAAAAACAGTCCATTTTTCTATAAGTCCGGGTAAAGCAAAGTTCATACCATTCATCTTATGTGATCCGAATGCTTACAGCTCTGAGGAGTAAAAATTTTTCGTGATAATTTAACTATTCCCCCCCCAAAAATGCGGCTAAATATGTAATAATTTAAATAATTAGAGCTTGCTGGACGAATATTTTGGCATGGCTTAGTGACAA
>NZ_CALPDC010000077.1:0-6459 GCF_943193165.1 Weizmannia agrestimuris | reverse complement strand
CCATTTTTACGACATAGAGCCAACAAAATTTCCAATTCACTTGTTTTTAACCCTTGACATCACACCGTAGGACTTTTGCGGCGCAGGATAATCCGGTGCGCCGGTTTTTTTGCATTCTTGCTGACTTTTCAGGTGCAGCCGCCGGGATTGCGAAAAAATCAACCGCCGCATACTCCTTTTTCCAGTTCGCTTCCGATTCCCTGTAAAACGCTGCAAGGGACCGGCGGGCAAACAGTAACGCCCTTCTTTTTACTGGCGGCCCGGCCGGTTTCCTGTCAAAAATGTGGAGGGCAAACCTTCCTTTTTAAGGCATTGTTTATCTTTCCGCCCTGTGGCTGGCCACCAGCTGTTCAATGCGCGCAATGGTTGCGGGATCCTCGAGGCCGGTCATATCCCCTGTAGCCGCACCGTTTACGACAATTTCCTTTAACAAGCGGCGCATGATTTTCCCGCTCACTGTTTTGGGCAACGTGTCCGTAAACAAAATCGCTTTCGGCACGGCAATTTTCCCGATTTGATCGACAATCCGGGCCTTGATCGCTTCTTTCAGTTCTTCACTTTCCTCCGTCCCGTCGCTCAAACGCACAAAGCAGACCGGCACCTCGCCCTTGATTTCATCCGGCACGCCAATGACAGCGGTTTCAGATACACCCGGGGTTTCGAGCACCGCACTTTCCATTTCCATCGTGCTCAGCCTGTGCCCTGCAACATTGAACGCATCATCCGAACGGCCGGTGACCCATACGTAGCCGTCCTCATCAATCATCGCCAGGTCGCTTGCATAGTAGCAGCCGTCCACCTGGCTGAAATACGAGCCGAGATAACGTTCCGGCTCTTTCCAAAGCGTGCGGCACAGCATCGGAAACGGCTTTTGAATGACAAGGTTTCCGAGCGTCCCCCGCGGCACCGGATTTCCTTCCTGATCGACGACATCGATTACAGCGCCTAAAAACGGCCGGCCCGCAGAACCCGGTTTCATCGGGGTCAGCCAGGCGGCACCGGCAAGCGGCGATCCGGCTGTTTCCGTCTGCCCCCATGTGTTATTCACGCAAATCTTTTTTCTCCCGAGCACTTCATATGTCCACTGCCATGTTTCCGCATCAAACGGCTCGCCGACAAGGGAGACGACATCCAGGCACGATAAATCATATTTTTCAAGCGGATGCTCCCCCATGCTTTTCAACATCCTCAGTGCGGTCGGAGCTGTAAACAATTTGTTCACCCGGTACTTTTCAATGATCCGGTAAAACCGGTCTTTTTCCGGATAATCAATCGCCCCTTCGTAAAAGACGGTTGTGACACCGTTTGAAAGCGCGCCGGCAATGCCCCAAATATGCATCGTAAGCCAGCCGATATCCGCCGAGCACCAGAGCACATCGTCATCGCGATGGTCCATATGGTACTTGGCGTAAATGTAATTTTGCACAACAAACGCCATGCCGGAATGGACTACACCTTTTGGTTTCCCGGTCGTGCCGCTTGTGTAGAACACAATGCCGTACTCATTTGCTTCCAGCCGCTCCGGCTCACAATGGATGCTTGCCTTCCTTGTTTCTTCATGCCACCAATAGTCGCGTCCCGCCTGCATATTAACATCCGTCCTGAGCCGGTCCACCACGACGACCGCTTTGACAGACGGAATGTCCGGCACAACCCGGTCGACTTTTTCCTTGAGAAAAATCTTTTTCCCTCTCCGTTCGGTTGCATCGGCCGTCACGATGACTTTCGGTTCAAAATTCACAAGCCGGTCTTTCAGCGATTTTTCCGAGTATCCGGAAAAAATGGTATTGTAAATCGCGCCAATCCGGAAGCACGCAAGCACGGCGATTGCCGCTTCCGCTAAGTTTGGCAGGAAAATCGCCACGCAGTCGCCTTTTTTTACGCCGAACCCGCGCAGCACATTGCTGAACCGGTTTACTTCTGCAAGCAGCATATGATAAGTGAAAAACTTCGAATCGCCGTTTTCCCCTTCCCATATGAGCGCCGTCCGATTGCCGGCGCCGTTTTCGACATGGCGGTCAAGCAGGTTCACACACGGGTTGCTCACCCCGCCTTCAAAAAAGCGGAACCCGGGGAGGCTGCCTGCCATTGTTTCCTTCCACGGTTCATACCAGGTGAGCTTATTGGCAACGCGCCCCCAAAATACTGCCGGATCCGTTTGCGACAGGCGCAGCAGTTCCTCGAATGCTTCACTTGAACCGATTTCGGTTGAACGGATTTTATCATCACTTGGATAAACGAGTTTGCTTTTGGCAATGCCGCTTTGTTCCATGGACATGCTCCTTTCCGGTGATCGGTCGGAAAAATGAATTTAATTTTTTTAAAAATCTTTTTTATATCTTTATCCCGCGCCAAACTGTTCGCGGAGTTTGAATTTCTGCACTTTTCCGGAAGGCGTGCGCGGAATTTCTTTCACGAAAATGACCTTGCGCGGTTTTTTATAGCTTGCAAGATGGCGTTTGCAAAATTCGGCCACTTCTTTTTCTGTCAGCCGCGCGCCATCTTTTTTTACAATAATGGCGCAAACCGCTTCAATGTACTTCGGATCGGGGATGCCGATCACAGAGACTTCTTTCACCGCTTCGTGGCGGTAAAGCACATCTTCTATTTCGGCAGGATAAATGTTTTCCCCGCCGCTCCGGATCATATCTTTCTTCCTGCCGGCAACGGTCAAAAACCCTTCCGGATCAAAAAAGCCGAGATCCCCTGTTTTGCACCAGCCATCCGCAAACGTCTCCATTGTCGCTTCCGGTTTTTTCCAATATCCTTCTGAAACAGCAGGGCTCTTAATGAGAATTTCCCCTACTTCTCCTGCAGGAAGCGGGTTCCCGGCATCATCTACAATTTGAATCGCAGTCAAAGGCATCGGTTTTCCGACTGTACTGCCTTTTCTTGCGGCATCCTGCGGGTCGAGTGAAGCGGCAATCGGCTGCCCTTCTGTCAAACCGTACACCTGGACGACGCCAATGTGCGGAAAATGCGCCCGGATGCTCTCCAAAGCCCAAGGCATGAGCGGATCCCCGCCGGTGTAAATCGTCTTCAGCGCTTCCAGCCGGTACTGTGCCAAATCCGGCAAATGCAGCATTTCATAGATCATAAATGGGAATAAAAAACAGCATGTTACCCTTTCCTTTTCCATGACGGACAGGACTCTCCGGATCTCGAAGTTTTTGCTTTTTGTAATGATGACGGTCCCGCCCCGCATGAGAACCGGCAAAGCAATGTCTTCCATTGCGCCGACATGGTAGAGCGGCCCTGTTGTCATGGCCGTTTCCCGGGCTGAAAACCCCCATTTCAAAGCTTGAATGGCTGAAAACCAGAATGCCGTATTATGCGTCCAAATTGCACCTTTTGGCCTTCCCGTCGTCCCGGACGTATACATCAGCATCACCGGGTCATTTAAGTGGATGGACGGCACCAAGGGGTCTTCCTGCTCCCCTTCCCCGAGCACGGAAAACGGCTGCGCCCATCCCGGAACGGCTGATGCTCCATCCTGAAGGCAGATCAATTGTTCAACCGGCACCTCGTGCTGAATCGGCTCAATCCGCCCGGTCATACCTGCGTGAAAACATAATATTTTTGTGCCGGAGTCGTTTAAGCAATAGACCAGTTCGGGGCTTGACAAGCGGAAATTCAAGCGGACTGCAATTGCCCCGATTTTCGCCGCCGCAAAATAAAGGCCGAAATACTCAAGGCAGTTATAGAGCAGAATGCCGACCCGGTCTCCTTTCCGAACGCCAAGCTGTGTAAGCTTGTTTGCATAAGCATTGGAAATCGCGTGCAATTCCTTGAAAGTCCATGCTCTTCCGGTTTCTTCCTGCACTGCAGTTTTTCCGGAAACAGCTGGATCCGGATCTTCTGCAATGTTCTTGATCATCCAGCCAACGTGCAACCATGTTCCCCCTTCCCACACTTTGATGCCCTATAAAAAGCAAGAACCATGCCAGCTTGAAAAGAAGCGGAAAACAACATGTACGTGTTGGAAAAGGCGGCCGGGTTTCCCGTTTTCCGAAACGTTCTTTACCAATTTATGATGCAAACAGCGGCTTTATGGCAGAAAAACAGATTCGGAATTTCAGAAGGCCAATCCGGATTTCCGGATGATTAAAAAATAGTGCTCCTGCAAGTGGATGTTCGGGCTTGATGTCAAAACTTAAGTTCATTTTATATAGGGCTTGCTGAACGAATCCGATTCTGAGTTTGTGCCCCATTTGTCTGCAAGCTCTGTCTCAAAATATAGAAGAATTCTTTTGCGAAAAGGGGGATTTGATCTTCTCCATACGTTGAATCGGCTTTCGAGTGCAAGCATTTCCCTGGATTTGTTTAAATGGTTGCCAAAGCTGTCAGCATCCTTTCCAAATCCAGGAATTTCGCTTATTCAGCAAGCCCTATATAGAAGCAATATCTATCCTGATCGTTTGACGTGAAAAACTGCGTTCATTTTACCTCAATACGAAGCTTTTTCATTTTGTCGTAAAGCGTGGAGTGGCCAATCCCGAGGGCTTTTGCCGCCTGTTTTTTATCAAAACAGGCAGCCCGCAGCGCTTCCTCAATCATTTGTTTTTCCGCTGCCTCCATTCTTTCTTTCAAACTGCTTTCTTTTTTTCTGTTTAAGTGTTCACGGATTGCGTCAGGCAGGTCCTTTAACCCGATCGCATCCGAAGAGGCCATGTAGACCGCTGCGTGAACAGCATTTTCCAGTTCGCGGATGTTTCCCGGCCAATTGTACCCTTCGAGCGCGGAGAGGGCTTCAGGGCTGAAACCGGTGACCCTTTTGCCGAGACCGGATGATGCTTTCTTTAGGAAATGCCGCGCCAAAAGTGGGATATCTTCCGCCCTGGTGCGGAGCGGAGGGATATCCAGCTGGATGGCATTGATGCGATAGTACAAGTCTTTTCTGAAACGGTTTTGTTCGACCAGTTCTTTAAGCGGTTGGTTTGTTGCCGCGATGATACGGACATCGATCGGTTTTGGATGGACCGCGCCGACCGGTTCGATTTCTTTTTCCTGTAGCACGCGCAATAGTTTTACCTGCATCATTACCGGCATGTCGCCGATCTCATCGAGAAAAATCGTCCCCCCTTCCGCCGCCTGGAACTTGCCGGGCTTGCCGCCTTTTTTCGCACCGGTGAACGATCCTTCTTCATATCCGAACAGCTCGGATTCCATGAGATGTTCGGGAATCGCGCCGCAGTTGATTTTGATAAACGGACCACTGCTCCGATCGCTAGAGCTGTGAATGCTGTGGGCAACCAGCTCCTTTCCGGTCCCGCTCTCTCCGGTAATCAATACAGTGATATCCCCGCGCGCCACCTTTTTGATTTTTTCTTTCAGGAGCGCCATTTGCCGGGAGGTGCCAATCAGATCGTTGAGCATATATTTTACGCCGGCTGCACGGGGCTGCTTCTCAAGTAAAAACCGGCTTTGCGACAGCATATGCCGGATATGGGTGTTCAGCTTTTGCCAATCGTATAGATCTCTGAAAATGATAATCCCGACAGCCCCGAGAATTTTTCCATCTTCTATGATCGGAATACGGTTTGCGATGACATATTCGCCTCTTAAAAACTGCAGCTGGGCAAGTTCGGCTTTTCCCGTTTTCACCACAAGATGCATTCTTGTATTTTCAATTGTATGGGTCACGTGTTCGCCAATCACTTCGTTTCGTTCCACTTTCAAAAAATCGCAAAAATTACGGCTCATGTAACGGATATAACCTTCGTGATCCACGATCAATGTGCCGGAGTATGTTTTTTCAAACACGATGTCCAATAACCTGGTATTGAGAAACTTTTCGCTGATCATGCCATTCCCCTTTTCCATGCTGAAGTTTATGGACTTGTTTTTGAAAGCGTTTACATAGTTTATTGTACCTGTCCTGGCGTTTAGAATCAACCGTCTTTGCCAGGACGGCGGGAGACCTCGTTCACATGCAAGGCTTTGCATCTCATTGTTGTCTTTTTGACGGCACTTTTAAAAAACAGGCATTTTGCGCGGGATTCCGTTTTTTCTTTTTAATGGGTTTTAAAAAGTACAGTACGTATGAAACCCTCTTTTGTCTGTTTAATAGTTTCTAAGAGACCATGCGTCGTGCCGAAGTTTGCGCACAGAAGCTCTACCATTTTTTATGATTGAGAGGATGAAGGACAAATGATCGGTTCCCTTGCAATGAAATGTCCTTCATCACGATTATGAAGGACAAATGATTAGCTCCCTTGCAACGAAATGTCCTTCATCACGGTTATGAAGGACAAATCACCGGCTCCCCTGCAACGAAATGTCCTTCATCACGGTTATGAAGGACAAATCACCGGCTCCCCTGCAAAGAAATGTCTTTCATCACGGTTATGAAGGACAAATCACCGGCTCCCTTGCAACGAATTGTCTTTCATCACGGTTATGAAGGACAAATCACCGGCTCCCTTGCAACGAATTGTCTTTCATCACGGTTATGAAGGA
>NZ_CALPDC010000076.1:0-6590 GCF_943193165.1 Weizmannia agrestimuris | reverse complement strand
AACAATTCGTTCTTTCGTGGCTTCTATCACTAACTTTTTCATTAGATCACCTGAATGTGGAATGAGTTAAATTTAATCCTGAAATATTCATAGCTACAAATCCCATTTGATAAATTTTGTTAAATTAGTTGAAAATAACGGTATTTAATTAAGAACCGTAGCCAATTCATAAAATAACTGAATTTTCAATAGAACAATTCTGGTATTTTGGGCATACTTGCCCCTTGACTGAAAAATTTATTTTTTCAGCTATGAGAAGTATTCTATTGGTCATTCCAATTGTAGCTTTTGAATTCGATTCAGTACATCCCAAAAGAAATTTTGATACACAAAACTCGATGATAGTTTGAAGTAAAGGGATCTGCCTGATTTCACGACTTTACTTGCCGCTTTAATTAACCGAGTACGTATCGTATCAATTTGCATAGTTTTTTGACCTTCCGGAAAACAAAGAGTTCGTAACCAATTGGTCAAATTATATGCAAGAAGTGTTAACATCATTTTTACTTCGTTCACTAGAAAAGCGTGGCTATTCATATGATCAAAGTAAAAGCCATTTTTTGCTTCTTTGATATAGTTTTCCATCGTCCCTCTTTTTTGATAAGCTCGGACGATATCTTGAGGGAAAGCTAATTCAAAGTTAGTAACAAAAAAGGAATGGGTAAAGAACAGCTCACCTGCAGGACGTACCGATTGAATAATCACCCTTCTTGGTTTTGACCATGATTTTGCTTGGTAAATCGTTTCTTCATAATAGGTTTCCGTCTTGGAAACATCTAAAGGTGCGGAAGAAGGATGGTATTCTTTCGCTAAACTTTGTAGTTGTGAATTCGATTTCAACCGAATAATATACAAAACAGATTCTTCTTCACACAGATCGTATAATCCCGGAACAGCAAACCCGCTATCTCCACGAAGAAACAGGGTAGTTTCCGGAAACATTTCGTTATAATGTTTAATGAGAGGCCGAATAAATTCCACCACACCATTTGATGTATAAACATTTCCGGGACGGAGTTGTGCTTTCAAAAAGTCACCAGTCGCACCATCAAAGGCGACTAATGGATGAAAACCCATCGTGCCATAATGAGTATTATATGACGAAGATTCTTGGTCCCCATATGTATCCGAATGAGTCGAATCCAAGTCGATAAATAACTCTTTCGATTGTCGAAAACAATGAATCTTATCAAGCATTTCTTGGTTAGCCAGATTTAATTGTTCAATTGAATCTTTATCAAATCGTGTATAAAAGCGAGACAAACTGGGCTGGGAAGCAAGTGTTGGAGTTTCAATGATTTCCTTAAACACAGGATCATGAGTCAACTGATCAGCCGCATCATCTTCCGCATACCCGGCAATGAGTTGATAGACTTTTTGACGTAACAAGTTTTCATTTGAATGAAGATAATATTTCCTTGAATCGTTAAGTCTCAAGTACTTAACTAAAGTCTTTGAAAAACCAATTTTTTCATCGAATTCTCTAAAAAGAAACTCACCTGTATCGGAGGAAAGAGAACCTCCATCATTTGACAATTTAATTTTATGATTGAAATCAAGTGTTTTTTGCGTTAAAGTAACCATATAAAGAATCCTTTCTGTTTGGTTTTTGTTTTGGTTACTTTAACTTTAACAGAAATGGATTCTTTTTTCATTTTTTTAATGAATTACAATAAAGCCGAAAAGACTTGGTAATCCATAAGTTATAATAAGTTTCTGAATTTCTGTGAATAATTCAGATTAATAGATATGCGTATTATACTAGATTTCATGCGAATGGGTTAACGTTAAGTGAAAATTTCGTCACGGATTCAGGTTTTGCTTAAGGTCTTATTAAATTTTCTGACTAATATATAGTAACAAACAAGTGAAAGGGGATTGAACCGTAATGAAGTGGATAAAAGTTTTAATCGGGGTAATAGTCCTCTCCGTTGCAGGGGGAGCCGGCATTGCTGTCGGAATGAATATGAAAGAAGAACGGCCAGTCGTTTATTCAGACCCAGCCGAAACCATTTCTGCGCCAGAAGCAAAAAAAGAGGAACCTGTTGCTTCTTACACAGTTAATAAAGAAGGCGGGCAGAGCAAAACAGCTAATCCAGTCATTCGCGAAACAGAAGGCAAAGTCACTGCGCTGGATAAACAAAGCATTACCGTTTCATTTCCGTTCGGCGGAAGCGAAACATTCAAGTTGACGAATCAAACAGTAGTCGAAGATTTTTCCTTGCCGTTAAAAAAAGGCGTGCTTGTTGAATTGAAGGCGTCAGGAGAAGAAGCGGTAAAAATCGAAACAGAACGGACAATGGATGTGAAAGCTGTTATCGTATCAGACGAAAAAGAATCAATGAAGGTTGAGGCGAATGGCACAACAAAAAGCTTTACAAAGGGGCACTTCTACCGTCTTGACCGGGACGGCTACCGTGGCAGTCTAAAGGGTGTACCAGTCGAATTGGATCTTGATGAACATGATAAAATTTTATCTGCAGAACTTGATGACGAATTTCTTGATGGCTATGATGACTGACCGTGAAAATTAGGAATACACGAGTAAAAAACTGCCAAAACCCAGGCAGTTTTTTTGCAAATTATACCGGTTTGCTTTTTTGAAAAATGAATGCAGGGGATGAATCAAAGCGGAACAGGCAAGAGCAAACAGCAGGAATCCCGGCCGCCTCCGCAAGAAACCGGAGCCGTCTGGATGGATCATGAGGCATCAACCACTTTTTTAAACTGCAGGCACACCCGCGTCCCTTTTCCTTCTTCGCTTTCAATTTTAATCCCCCCGCCATGCTGGGTCATAATTGAATGGGCGATCGAAAGGCCCAGTCCGGTCCCGCCGGTTCCCCGTGTTCGCGCTTTGTCGACCCGGTAAAACCGTTCAAAGAGATGCGGCAAGTCTTCTTTTGGAATGCCGGTGCCGTGATCTATTACGGTGACCGTCACAAAATCATTATCGCTTCCCACTTCAATCTGTACGGGAAAGCGGCTGTATTTCAGTGCATTGTCCAAAAGGATGACCAGCACCTGGACAAACTTTTCTTCATTGGTCCATGCATACAGCCCGGGTGTTTCAGCTTTCACAGAAATGCTGCGGTTGGATGATTGGCTGAGCCGCTTTGCAGTTTGCCTGCAAAGATTGGCGGCATCAACCGGTTGCAACTCATACGAAACATCTTCACTACGGGCAAGCGCAAGCAGCTGCTCGGCGATCGAATTGAGTCTCCGGCTTTCATCCGAAATGGCGGCAATCCCTTCAGCCAGGATTTCGGGATCATCTTTTCCCCAGCGCCGTAACATGGCAGCATAGCTTTCAATAACCGTAAGCGGTGTTTTCAGTTCATGGGAGGCGTCATAGATAAATTGCTCCTGCTTTTTAAACATGGCCTCAAGCCGGTCAATCATGGCATTAAAGGTAAGCGCCATTTGGTACAGTTCATCGTGATGATTCAGGGCAAGCGGGATCTTTTCAAAGCGGCCGTTTTCTTCAATATCCGCCATCGTCTTCATCATCGTTGAGACCGGTTTTAAGAACAGACCGGAAGTTTTTACACCTACAAATGCGGCCAGCACAATTAAAACAGCAGAGGAGGCCAGTAAGATCGTAAGCAGCAGTCGGCTGTCTTCAAATATGTCTTCGGGGACCACGGAGAGTTCCAACATTCCAAGGTATTTTCCGTTTTCCATGATCGGATAGGAGGCCACAATAGCAGTGAAATCCTCACCTTTAACAGTACGGGTTTGGTCATCTTTCGGAAACACCGGTTTGATGGACAACAGGTCCTCTTCATCCGCTTTTACATAAATCTTTTGGTGCTGTGCATTAAATAAACGGATCATCCCTTCATCCGGTACATGCGTTTGCAATATCGGTTCCGGATCGGAAAAAAGCGCATCCCCGCTGCCCACACTTTCAGCTAATTGTTCAGCACTGTTCTCCAGGCTTGTTTCCAACCGGTCTTTTGAAAAATAAAGAAACGCCAAAAATACAATGGTATTGCCGGCAAAGAGCACAATAAAAGACCAGAGAATAAGCAATGCCGAAAGTTTTTTCTTAATCGACATTAACCCGTCTCCTTCATTGTATAACCAACGCCCCTCACTGTGTGGATCAGCGCTGTTTCGTGCCCGTGGTCAATTTTTTTGCGCAAATAGCCAATATAAACATCTACAACATTCGTATCTCCCGCATATTCAAATCCCCATACTTCATTTAACAACTGTTCTCGGTTTAATACAATGCGTTTATTCTTTAACAAATAGCATAAAAGATCAAATTCCCGTTTTGTCAATTCAATCGGTTTGCCGCCTCTTGTCACCTGCCTTGTTGCCGTGTTGACAAGCAAATCGGCAAGGGCATATTCGTGTTTCTTGCTGTTTTCGGATTTGCCGGTATGGAGTGCACCCGTTCTCAGCGCGGCACGGATCCGCGCGAGCAATTCCTCAATATTGAAAGGCTTTGTAATATAGTCATTTGCACCATGGTCTAGCCCGTTCACCTTATCGAGGACAGAATTGCGGGCTGTCAGCAAAATGACCGGTGTCCGGCTGTTTCTCATACGGTAGCGCCGCAAAACCTCGAGACCGCTCAAGCAGGGGATCATCACATCCAGCAGTACCAAATCCCAATCTTCGCTTTCTAGCAGGTTGAGTGCTTGTGATCCGTTCTCTACCCAAACGGTATCATAGTGCTCATGCTGCAATTCGAGCTCCAGCACCAGTGCAATTTTCACATCGTCTTCCACAATCATGATTTTTGACAATTCTGGACCAGCTCCTTCTGAAAGTGCATTCCCATCATTATTTTAACAATTTTCTGTTTTGAAAGGAATGCAGTCAGTACTTTTGTTTGAAAAATCAAAGTGCGTTGAAACGGTTTTTAAACTCTTCCGGCCCATCGCCTCAAAGTCAAAAAATGAATGAACTGAATGATTTGATATAACAGAGAGGGTTGTTGGAAGTCGCGGAAGTCGTCGCGTATTCCACTTCCACCGGGATATCCAGATCGTTTTGGAAATTTTCTTTCCGACCATGCCGGATTGGTGGGTGGAGCTGCTGGCAATGTTGGCCCTTTCGAAGTTGTTCAGCTCCGTTCCTTGAAAAAAGCTTCCACTGCCTAAATTGCCATACCACTTTGGGTAGTGTGCGTTTAATCGCTTCCGGTGTTCTTCATTCGGCCTATGGATAAAACCTGGTGGAGCACAATATAGTGGTCGAAAAATTTTGTGGAAACAAACGTTCTTATCATGTATAATATGATTAATAATTCAATTTTAGCAAAGGATGGGGTAAAATAATGGGAGAAGTACTTATTCTGGAGAAAAAGGTAAACTATTTACCCGGAACTGATTACGACGGGCTTTGGAAGAAAATTATAAGTGAACTGTTTGAGGAATTTATTTTATTCTTTGCACCTGATTTGTATGAGACCATTGATTTTGGAAAAGGAATTGTTTTTCTCGAACAGGAACTGCACAAAGTCATCATCAAGCATAAAAAAGGGAAAAGAATTGCAGACAAAATTGTAAAGGTTTCCTTGAAAAACGGCGAAGAAAAATATGTATTCATTCACATTGAAATTCAAGAAAAACAAGATCCGGACTTTTCCAAACGAATGTTTACTTATTTTTATCGCTTGTTTGATCGCTTCCAAGAAAACATTTATTCCATTGCGATTTTGACCGATTTGTCTAAATCAAATAACTCAGAGCCGTTCCAATACTCCTTTTACGGCACTGAACTTACGTATCGCTTTAACACTTATAAGTTTAATGAAGCGGACATTCCTTCTTTGAAAAAGTCTACGAACCCTTTTGCCATTGCAGTATTGGCGGGTATTTACCTTCATCTAACGGAAAAGAACTATCAGAAACGATATGAAGTTAAGAAAAAATTGTTAAAAGAATTCATCTTATCCAACCAAAATCTTAGTTCTAATTATGCGGAAGCGCTTTGTTACTTTATTGACTATCTTCTGTATCTTCCTGGTGAGTTAACAAAACAATTAACGAAAGAGTTATTTATTCACATTGAAAAGGAGGCAAACCATATGCTGTATTCTGAAGAGCTTAAAGAAGCTCCTACATTTGCAGAGTATCTGAAAACTGTGAAAGAAGAAGGAATTGAAATAGGGATAGAAAAAGGGATTGAAAAAGGGATTGAAAAGGGGAAGGAAGAAGGAATTGAAATAGGGATTGAAAAAGGGAAAATGGAAGAAAAAAGGAATTTGGCAGCCGAGTTATTAAGGGAAGGATTTTCAGTTGAAAAAGTTGCAAAAATGGTAAAACTCAGTATAGATGAAGTGAAAAAAATTAAAAAATGTGTGAATAACTAAATGAATTGAGACAAGGGATGGGCTGCCTTTCTATATAATCAAAGAAATAGTGATTTTAGAGGAGCACTCATTAATTGCCACTGAAAATTTCTTAACGCATATTCCGCACGTAAATTTTTCCATTTTATGATTTTTTTAAAGGAATTTTCTCCTTCTTTGTAGAATTGAATGATTATCTAATTACGGGAAGATGAGGAAATTTTTATGTCAGATCAAATTTTAACCTTACATGTGGGGCCGTCTCAACTTTTATCTAAACTGT
>NZ_CALPDC010000075.1:0-6895 GCF_943193165.1 Weizmannia agrestimuris | reverse complement strand
GATAACCGCATATGGTTTGCACCCGATTTTTAGCATCCTGCCCGGGCGTGATGCAGGATGTTTGGCCACCATTCGTAGCCGGCTTTCCGGCGATCGACGGCCGACATGCGTGTACCCAATAGCCGCGGTCGTTTGCTTCCATTTTTAGCATCCTGCCCGGATACACATGTTTTGCAAGTGTATGTACCATGGCCTGTGGTTAATGGTTCAGCACACGGTTTAAAAAGGTGCGGGCGCGTTCTTCACGCGGGTTTTTGAAAAAGTCTTCCGGCGTATTGTCCTCAATGATTCTCCCCTGGTCCATGAAAAGGACGCGGTCCGCCACTTCGCGGGCAAAGCCCATTTCGTGCGTGACAACTACCATCGTCATACCGTCTTTTGCGAGTGCTTTCATAACGTCGAGCACTTCTCCAATCATCTCGGGATCCAAGGCAGATGTCGGTTCGTCAAACAGCATAATGTCCGGCTCCATTGCCAGCCCCCTGGCAATTGCGACACGTTGCTGCTGGCCGCCTGATAACTGTGACGGGTAGGCGTTTGCTTTATCCGGAATGCCCACCCTTTCCAAGTAGTGCATCGCCTTTTTTTCCGCTTCTTCCTTACTTTGGCCCAGCACTTTGATCGGCGCCAGCGTGATATTTTGCAAGACAGTTCTATGCGGATACAAATTGAAGTGCTGGAAGACCATGCCGATGTTTTTGCGAAGATCGTTGATATCGGTTTTTTTGTCATTGACTTTCATATTGCGGACGAAGAGCTCGCCGTCCGTGATGTCTTCCAGACGGTTGATGCAGCGGAGCATTGTACTCTTCCCTGATCCGGAAGGCCCGATCACAACGACGACTTCCCCTTCTTTTACTTCAAGGTTAATATCTTTTAAAACGTGAAAATCACCATAGTATTTGTTGACATGACGGAATGAAATCACATCATCACCTCCCGGCTGCTCATCTTTTTGGTGTGCGCTTCCAGTATTTAGAAACCTTCCATTACTCCCTATTTTAGAGTATATCAATCTATTCAGATAACATCAATATTTTTATTGAAGGTATTTTTCTGTTTTTTAATGTAAATTTCCTGGGAGGATATTTTTATAAAATATTAAAAATCTCGGCGTTCTCTTTGGCGAATGGAATTCAATTTCCGGGAAGAACGCTTTTTTAAATAAATAGGAAACAGCTTATAAAGGTTTCTTGCCCTGCTTCCATTTTTTTCAATAAAAAAAGCCATTCCAAAATGCTTACCCACTTCGGAACGGCTGGTGCACATTATGTTTTTTTCTTTGGCTCCGTACTTTGGCCGGTAACTTCAAGAACATCAAGGAAGAACATCACAATGGGAATACCAAGAATGAGCCCCCACAGACCGAAAAAATGCTCACAAAAAATTAAAATGAGAAAAGTGTAAAAAACAGGCATATTCGTTTTTGAGGACATCAGCTGCGGATTCAGCACATAGGCTTCCACGGCATGCACGATGACAATCAAAATGAGGACATACAGTACTTTCATTCCGCCGCCGATGCTGTAAGCGATGATACAGAGCGGAATGAGCGAGATGAAAACGCCGGCGACCGGGATAAGGCCGAGAGCAAAAATGAGAATGGCGAGCCCGAATAACTGCGGAAAGCCGAGAATCCAGAGGCCGATCGTGGTAAGCACGGAATTCACAACGGCGATAATGAACTGGGCCTCGATCACTTTCCCGAATGTCCCTACAAATTTGACACCGAAATACTCGATTTCATCGTAAAACGCTGCAAGTTTGCTCTTTTTAAACTGTTTTGTAAAACGGATGATCCGCTCTTTTTCAAGCAGGAAAAACAAACTCAGGATAATGGCCATGAAGACCTGGATGCTGACTTTGCTGATGCTTGTAAAATAATCGAACAGGATGGAAACGCCTTTTTGTGCGTAGTCAACGATTTTCTTTTCCTGGATGTTTTTCACAATATAATTCAATACTTCATTGTGCTGAGGTTTTGTGTAGAAATCGGAAATTTGCATAACAAGCTGGGTAATTTCATTGACCAGGATCGGAAAATATTTGATCACGCCGAGTGTGAGGCCACCGAGAATTAAAATGTACACGATCAAAACAGCCAGTCTGCGTTTGATCGGGAACCATCTGGTTACAATTTTCTGCAGCCGGTTAACAAGATAGGAAAAAATAAAGGTGAGCAGCATCAGATCCATCATGCTGCGCAGAAAATAAAGAATCACTGCGATCAGCACAAAGATAAGGACCCTTCTGACCCCCCGTTTTTGAAATAATGAAAACAGCCGGTCTTCCATCGTATTGTTATTGCCCCCTCCGGATTCAAAGGAACCATTTTTCTGTTTACCCTTATCTTAACACATTTATAGCCGGTTCAAGTAATTTAGCCGGCGGGGGATGTGTGAAATTTTTTCCTGCCATAAAAGGAATAAACTATACAGGTTAATGCAGCCCACGGGGAGCCCGCAGTTCCCGCTGCTATATAAAAAGAACTTAAGTTTTTCGCGTCAAAATCAATTACGATCAGGATAGACATTGCTTCTGGCAACTAATGTTTGGTTCAACTTATATAGCACGATCAGGAAAATTGAATCCGTCCCCGGGGACAGGACGTTACGGCTGCATTTTCGGCCCGTGAAAGTGTCAGGGCGGTCGTCTTTCGGTGTTTTACCGTGAAAAATGTTAGGATGACGGCAGCGCGAATAAAAAACTGGCTGCTGCGTTTTTCGCAAAAAGGATCAGACATTTTTTGCAGCACTTGCAATGAGATGAAAAGTGGCAGTATGCTGGTCGTATTTTTACACGACGGCTCGTGAAGGTGTCAGGGCGGTCGTCTTTCGGTGTTTTACCATGAAAAGCGTTCGGAAAATGGCGGGGTGAATGCAAAAAATGGGCCGCTGTGTTTTACAGCGGCTTATGGTTATGATTTGCTTTTTTTCACTTGCGGCTTTTCTTCTTCATCAATGGCGTCGCGCACGCCTTTTTTGAATTCGCGCAATGTTTGGCCGGCTGCCCTTCCAAGCTGCGGGAGTTTCGACGGGCCGAAAATTAATAGGGCAACAACAAGAATAATGAGAACTTCGCCAAAGCTGAGATTTCCAGGCATTTTTTCCCCTCCCCGGGCTTCTTTATCTTTATCTTATAGTGTATTGTAAACATTTTCAACTTATAATCACTTGAATTCAATTTATTTTCTGATTAAGCAAGGTGAGGTTCGTAAAAAAACTTATTCGTTTTGGCCGGCGTCCATGGTAGAATAATGTAGTCTGGAGGTGACGTTTTTGCATTTGTGGAATTTGTTTGTGGCCGCCATTCTCGGCCTTGTGGAGGGGCTGACAGAGTTTGCCCCGGTTTCTTCGACGGGTCATATGATTATTGTGGATGACTTGATTTTGAAATCGAATCATCTTTATGGCACTGAAGCGGCAAATGTATTTAAAGTGGTGATCCAGCTTGGGTCTATTATGGCGATGGTGGTCGTATTTTGGGACAGATTTTTAAATTTGCTTGGCCTGAAAAAAAATATTACGAGAGAGCAGATGTACGGTGAACGGCTGAGATTGACGCATGTGATTACCGGGCTTGTTCCGGCGGCTGTGCTCGGCTTTTTGTTTGAAGATTATATTGATGCCCATCTGTTTTCGGTGAATACGGTACTTATTGCCCTTGTGGTTGGGGCCGTTTTGATGATTGTAGCGGATCTCACGCGCCCACGCCGGCCGAAGACGGAGACGGTCGACCAGATTACATATAGACAGGCGTTTGTGGTTGGGCTTTTTCAATGTCTTGCCCTGTGGCCGGGTTTTTCACGTTCCGGCTCCACGATTTCAGGCGGCGTCTTGCTTGGCATGAGTCACCGTGCGGCAGCGGACTTTACGTTTATTATGGCCGTGCCGATCATGTTTGGCGCGAGCTTTCTTTCGCTTGTAAAGCATTGGGGTGCCGTAACACCTGAGACGATTCCGTTCTTTATTACCGGATTCATCAGCGCGTTTATTTTCGCCTTAATTGCGATCAAGTTTTTCCTCGCATTGATCAACAAGGTAAAGCTGATCCCATTTGCGGTATACCGCATCCTTTTGGCGATTGTTTTGCTTCTTTTGATTTGGAACCGATAAGATTTTGGCTGCGCAGCGGTGCGCGGCTTTTTTATTTTGGCTTTTGCCGCGTTTGATGTTGAACGAAGCGTCTACGGTAATTTGTTCTGCTCATCAAAAAAGGCTGCCGAACGCGTGGCGGGCAGCCTTTTTTGATACAACCGTATTGCAACGAAAATGGTGCATCCTATTTTTTAAAATGGTAGGGCATTGTTGCAACGACAACGTCTTTTTCCCAGAGAAGGCGCATCCGGATGAGGAGCGCGGACTGGTTGTGCAAAATGTTTTGCCAGCGTTTTTTCGGAATGAACTGTGGAATGAGTACCATGACCTGGTACTTGTTTTCTTTTGCTTTCCGCTGGATAATTTCCAAAAATTTGGCAAGCGGTTGGACAATGCTCCGGTAAGACGAGTGCAGGGTGACAAGGCGGACACCACAGTCCCACTCTTTCCATTTTTCTTCCATTCTCTTCTCGTCTTCATGGTCAAAAGCGACATAAACGGCTATGACCTGATCCGAGAGCGATTTTGCATAATTAATCGTCCGTTCCACGACCGTTGTAATGCCGGCCACCGGGACAATGATCACATTGGAGTGGATTTCTTCCTGAAACACACCTTTAATCCGCAACTGCTCGCCGACCGCCTCGTAATGCCGGTTCACTTTCCGGAAAATAAACATGACGATCGGCAGGAAAATCAAAACCGGCCATACTTGCGTGAATTTCGTAATGAATAAAATCGCAAGGACGCTAAATGTAATAATGGCACCGACAAAGTTGACCGACATTTTGCCGGCCCAGCCTCTCGGTCTTTGAGTGACCCATTTCACAATCATGCCGCATTGCGCAAGGGTAAACGGAATGAACACGCCGACTGCGTACAACGGAATGAGGCGCTCGGTATTGCCCTGGAATGCGACAATTAAAATCATGGAAGCAACGCCGAGAAAAATAATTCCGTTTGAGTAACCAAGCCGGTCACCGCGGATCGTGAACATGCGCGGCATAAATTTGTCCCTCGCCAGGTTAAAAGCGAGCTGCGGGAACGCAGAGAATCCGGTGTTCGCAGCAAGCACGAGAATTAAAGCCGTAGTTGCCTGGACGAAATAGTACAAAACACCGTTGCCAAGTGTCCGGTGTGCCATTTGCGATACAACGGTTTCTGTTTCTTTCGGCGGAATGCCGAGCCAGTATGCGAGAAAACTGATGCCCGCTAAAAGCGATGCCAGAATGATACCCATCATGGCAAGCGTGCGGGCTGCGTTTCTCGGTGCCGGGTCGCGAAAGTTCGGGATCGCGTTGGAAATGGCTTCGACCCCTGTCAATGCCGAACAGCCGGATGAGAAAGCTTTTAGCAAAAGAAACAGTGAAATGCCGGCGACCGGCGTACCGATATGCGGGTGCAGGTTTTGCGGAACTTGCCCCGTTACGGTTTTAAATAAACCGACAACAATGATGACAATCAATGCAAATACGAACAGATAAACCGGGTATGCGAGCACATTGGCTGATTCCGTCAGCCCGCGCAAATTCAAAATCGTAATGATCAGAACGAGAAAAACCGCAATCTGCACACTGTACGGATGCAAGCTCTGAAACGCGGAAGTAATGGCATCTGTTCCGGCTGAGACGGAAACGGCCACCGTTAAAATGTAGTCCACCAGCAAGGATCCGCCTGCAAGAAGGCCGGGGGTGACGCCGAGATTTTCTTTCGAGACAAGGTATGCCCCGCCGCCTTGCGGATAAGAGTAAATGACCTGGCGATAAGATAAAATAAGTGCAGCCAATAAAATTAAAATGCCGACTGTAATTGGAATAGAATACCAAAATGCCAGCGTCCCCACTGTGGCAAGTACAATCAGCACCTGTTCAGGCCCGTATGCAACAGATGAAAGTGCGTCGGATGACAGAATGGCCAGTGCTTTTAACTTGGTCAGCTTCTGGCCTTCGAGTTCATTTGAACGCAGCGGTCTCCCAATTAACAATCGTTTTATCGTGGTGAACATTTGAATTGTCTCCTTTTATCTGCAGTGTTTCAAAAATGCTTCCCCAAAAATAAGAAAAACCACAAAGAGAATTTATCTTCCCTGTGGTCTATTGCCCGATCACAGTTTCACATCCTCTCTTATAACGCTGACGGGGTTAGCTGTCGGGTTCGGGCATAAGAGTGGCCCTGCCTTTTTAAAAAAAGGCTTCACCCCAAAGCGGCGCGCGGCCGCCAACCTGGTTCCCCCGTTCCGTTTCCGGATTAAGCGGTTCAGTTATGAAACACAAATTTTTCATACGACATCCTATCTTACTCCCGTTACCATGGTTTGTAAAGACTATTTCGCAATTGCGTTTCGGTATGTCCATCTTTACCCGCCATATCCCCGGGCAAACTGTCTTTATTCACAGTACCTAATTTTCGATCATGCTTCTTTTGTAGAATATCCGAATGTGCCTAAAGCACGCAAAAAGCAAGGTTTTTCGGCAAATCCGGAGTAAAGAGATAAACAGAGTTAGGAAGGTAAAACCTGAGGATGAAAAGATGACCTCTTGGGGCAGGCGGATCAATTGGAAACATAAGACCAAAAGAGGCGCGAACCCGGTGGAATTGTCTAATTAGGAGCTCCATTCGGGCCCGAAATGTCCTTTTGAAGCCGTCAAAAAGACAAAACGAGCGGCATCAGGTAACGAAATGTCCCTTTGAACCTGTCAAAAGGACAAAACATGCCGCATCCGGGCCCGAATTGTCCTTTTGAAGCCGTCAAAAAGACAAAACGAGCGGCATCAGGTAACGAAATGTCCTTTTGATCC
>NZ_CALPDC010000074.1:0-6928 GCF_943193165.1 Weizmannia agrestimuris | reverse complement strand
AGAACAGCCGCAATCTTAGAATTGTTGAGAAAAGGATTGGAAAAATAACTTTGGCTAAAGCCAACCGAAATTCATCTTCCACCTACTCATTGGTGCGATTCGCACCTTCACATTCCTTGAGGATGGGAGACTTCTTTCGGAAAGCCGTTAAATAATCCTGCTGAACGAACCAGATACGCAAGGAGATCCAGTCCGTTCAGCAGGACAAACTTATTTTTCCTTTACCAATTTTAACGGCACAGCAATACGGCTTTTGACTTTTTTCCCTTTTAATATTTTGGACGCAGCCTGAACGGCTTCTTTTCCGATTAGTACAGGCTGTTGGGCGACTGTCGCACTCAACTGCCCTTGTTTAACAGCTTTTAATCCATCATCCGTTCCGTCAAATCCCACCACAATTATATTTTTTCCTGAACTTTTAATCGCTTGGATGGCCCCTAAAGCCATTTCATCATTTTGGGCAAAAACAGCCTGGATGTCTTTGTGCCCTTGCAAAATATTTTCCATTACGTTCATGCCCTGCGTACGGTCAAAATTAGCTGTTTGTTTCGTAACAATATTTAATTCTTTATCTGCAATGGAGTCAAATCCCTGTCCCCGTTCACGTGAAGCAGATGCACCGGGTGTTCCCTGCAACTCTGCAACTTTTGCATCTTTCCCAACCTTGCTTATGATATAGTTTGCTGCCATCTTTCCGCCTTTCACATTATCTGAAGCAACTAAAATTTCCACTTTCCCCTTATCTGCAGACCGGTCAAGCGTAATCACCGGAATGCCGATGTGATTCGCGCTTTCAACTGCGGATGAGACAGCCGCAGAGTCTACCGGATTGATAAGTAAAATATCTACACCTTGCTGGATAAGATCTTCTATATCATTAATTTGCTTAGCGGAATCATTTTGGGCATCTGCCGTAATCACTTTCATTCCCTTTTTCTTTGCTTCCTGGAGCACACCGTTTTTCAATGAAACAAAGAAAGGATTATCCAAGGTAGAAACACTTAAGCCGATTTTCATATCCTTTAATTCTTTATGATGGCCCGGTTTTGCCCATGATGGCGGTTCCATGGAACAAGCAGCTAAAGACAATATAAGCAAACATACAGTCATCATTTTCATCATCTTTTTCATCATCTGCACCCCGCTTTACGATTTTTTCCGGTCAATTAAGACAGCAATTAAAATGACGACCCCTTTTACGACCTGTTGATAAAAAGAAGAGACTCCCAGAATGTTTAATCCATTGTTTAATGTACCAATAATAAGTGCGCCGACCAGTGTGCCGAAAATTCTTCCTTTGCCGCCTGACAGACTTGTCCCGCCTAAGACAACCGCTGCAATCGCATCCATTTCATAAGAAGTGCCTGCTGTCGGCTGGGCCGAATTGAGACGCGAAGTTAAAATGGACCCGGCAAGTGCTGCCAATAACCCTGCCAGACTGTAGATTAACCACTTTACCCGGTCCACTTTAATCCCGGAAACAAGAGCAGCTTTTTCATTTCCGCCCACTGCATATGTTTTTCTACCAAAAGAAGTTTTGTGCAAAATAAACCATAAAATGAAAAATGTGATGACCATCGTAATGGCCGGGACCGGAATGCCTAAGAAATAGCCGCGGCCAAACAGCTGGAATGCGAAGTTGTCACCAAGTCCGGTAATTGGATTTCCGTTTGTATATACCATTGTCAAACCGCGGTATATCGTCATGGTAGCCAATGTTGCAATAAACGGGGCGACTTTTCCTTTTGTAATAAACAAACCGTTCACAGCGCCCAACAGCGCACCGATCAAGGCTGAAAGAACGATTGCTAGAAGGGGATTCAGACCTGCAACAATCATTCCTGCCATGAGGGCACTGGATAATGCCAGCGTTGAACCAACAGATAAATCGATTCCGCCGGTTAATATCACAAAAGTCATGCCAAATGCAATCAATCCGTTAATCGATACTTGCCGCAATAAGTTGAGCAAATTCAAAGGAGCAATAAATGAAGGATTTAAAATGGCAACAACAATAAATAACAAGATAAAAGCAAGTAATGGACCGAGTTTTTGCAGAACAACCGTGCTTCTTTTAGTTGCTTGTTCCATGTTTTTTTCCTCCCGTCGCTAAGAACATGATATTCTCTTGTGTAGCTTCCGCTTTGTCCAATTCGCCGGCAATTTCTCCTTCATGAATAACAAGAACCCGGTCACTCATCCCAAGGATTTCCGGTAATTCAGAGGAAATCATGATGATGGCCATACCCCTTTCCGTTAATTCATTCATCAAATAGTAGATTTCACGTTTTGCGCCTACATCAATTCCTCTTGTCGGTTCATCAAGAATCAATACTTTTGGAGCTGTTCCAACCCACTTTGCAAGAACCACCTTTTGTTGGTTACCACCCGATAGATCTCCGGCAACTGTTTCTGAAGAGGAGGTTTTAATTTGCAGCCTCTGAATCATCATGTCAACAAATGATTTTTCGTCAGCCGCTTTTATCACGCCATTTGGAGCAAAGCTTTCCAAGTTTGACAGCGCAATATTGTCGCGAATGGTAAAGTCAAGAATCAGCCCCTCATCTTTCCGGTTTTCTGTGATAAAAGCAATGCCTTTTTGTACCGCATCACTTGGATTTTTGATCCGGACCTTTTTCCCTTCAATAAAAATTTCGCCGGCATCGTAGGGATCAATGCCAAACAATGCGCGCATAATCTCTGTTCTGCCTGCCCCCATTAACCCTGCAACTCCAAGGATTTCCCCGGACCGGACCGAAAAATGGATATCCTTGAATTTTTGCCGGCTGGAAAAATGGCGGACTTCTAAAATCGTATTTCCTTGACGGGCTGTTCTTTGTGGAAATTGTTCTTCTAAATCACGGCCCACCATTTTTTTAACGACTTCCTGATAACCGGTATCTTTCGTCCGTTTTGTATCGACTGTTTTACCATCCCGCATCACTGTAATTCTGTCGCTGATTTGAAAAATTTCATCCATTCTGTGAGAAATATAGACGATCGAAACATGATTCTTTTTCAGTGATTCGATGACAGAGAATAAAGATTGAATCTCACGGTCGGTTAAAGCAGCCGTTGGTTCATCCATAATCATGACTTCAGCATCTGTAAGCAAGGCTTTCGCAATTTCAATCATTTGTTGTTCCCCCACCGAACAGGCACCGGCCAGCCGGTCAAATGGCAAGGAAATGTTTAAACGATCGAACACACCCTTTGCTAGCGCTTTCATTTCCTTCGTTTTTAAAACGCCAAAGGGACGTGTTATTTCTCTTCCGATAAATAAATTTTCAAGGACAGTCATTTCCGGCCAAATATTTAATTCCTGATGAATGAATGCAATGCCGGCCTGTTCCGCCTCTTTTGGATTTTGAAAAAGTGTTTCTTTGCCATCAATAATAATTTTGCCTTTATCTTTTTGATGGAGGCCAGTTAAAATATTCATTAAAGTTGATTTTCCAGCACCATTTTCCCCCATTAATGCATGGACCTCGCCGGGCAACAGCGAAAAATTTACACCTTCAAGCACCTTATTGGCACCAAAAGATTTATAGATGTCATGCATTTCAATTTGCATCGGGTTCCCTCCCTTTATTTTTGGCATCCCTTACTTTGTCGCATGCTTAGAAAAAAACACCCGCCTGTAAAATACAATTTGAATAAGCCGTCATTTCCCCGGTACGGATCACCGCTTTTGCTTTTTCTATCATTTTTTTAAAATCCTCATGTGGAACGAATGCTATCAAATTCGGAAACTGTTCATTTAAAAACGCCAGCTGGTCCGGGTTTCCGTCTTTCACTTCTTCTGCCGCAATGACTTTTTCTATCACCATGTCATCACAGACAGCCTTGACCACACTTTTAAACGAAGGGGTTCCCGGAGTTAATGCAAGGTCAATTTTCGGAACGCCTTTAGGAACCGGCAGTCCGGCATCGGCAATCACAAGCCAATCTGTATGTCCCAGGTCCGCCAAGACTTTTGTAATCGAGCTGTTCAACATTCCGTGCTTTTTCATCATCTTTTCCTCCCGTCTACTTCTTCGCGGGTGGGCATGCCGCCTTGTGCCCCGAATTTTGTCACCGACAACGAGGCAGCACGGTTTGCAAACAGGAGCGCTTCTTTTATTTCTTTCCCTTCTGCAACGGCTACTGCAAATGCGGCATTAAAAGTATCACCGGCTCCAGTGGTATCCACTGTTTCAACTGGAAAACTTGGTACGACAATCTCTTCTCTTCCGTCATAAAATCTTGCCCCGTTTTTCCCTTCTGTAATGATTAACTGGTTTGGATGCCGTTTTAATGCTTCGGACCTGTCTATCCCGTTGAAAAGGAAATTGCACTCATGCTCATTTGGCGTCAAGTATGCTGTTTTTTCAAGAATGGCTGGGGAAATTTTTCGTGCCGGTGCAGGGTTTAACAAGAGCGGAATCTGTTTTTTTTCACAAAGTTTCGCGACATATTCAACCGTTTCATATGGGATTTCTTGCTGGATTAAGACAATAGAAGAGCCTTCAAATGCTTCTTTTGCCTTTTCCACATAATCCGGTGTAACAAAATCGTTTGCTCCCTTGATAAAAATAATACTGTTGTCCCCTTCCGCCAACGTAATATGCGCGGTACCGGAACTGCAATGTGTAACCGGTTCCACATATTGTGTAGAGACATGATTTTGACGCAAATTTTCAATTAAGGCCGGGCCATACACATCATCCCCAACACAGCCAACCATGTTTACCTTTGCCCCAAGCCTTGCCGCAGCAACGGCCTGATTTGCTCCCTTTCCGCCCGGCACCGTCTTAAATGAGTGCCCTAAAATGGTTTCTCCTGCCTGTGGCCTTCTGTCAGCTGTCACGACGAGATCCATTGAGATGCTTCCGACCACTGTAATTTGCACCATTTCTATCCGCCTTCCTTTCTTGTTGTTTCCCTGTCTTTAAATGCAATCGGGAGTTTGATCTTCTTTTTCAAATTTGTCTGTTGATGCATGCATTCCAGCAAAAGTTTGGCAGCTTCCATTCCCATCTCATAAGCCGGCTGATGAATGGTAGAAAGCGCAGGATATACAAGCTGGCTGATGGGAATATCATCAAAGCCGATGATTTGCAGTTCATCGGGAATTTTTTTCCCTCTTGCCAATGCCTCCCGCAATACAGCAGTAGCCACCATATCATTGGCTGCAATGATCCCATCTGTATCCGGGTAACAGTCAAACAGCTGCTTTGCTGTTTCCAGAGCATGATGATACGAAAACGCGGTATTCAATACTTGAAACCTTGCACTGGACCGGCCAAGTTCAGTTAACGCCGCCAAAAACCTTTCCTGGGCGGTGCGCAAATGATGCGGCCCTCTCATCAGTGTGATATTATGGCTTCCCCGTTCGAGCAAAATTTGCGCAGCCAATTTCCCCCCAGCTTCCTGATCCGCGCAAACGGAAGGAAAGTCATCCTGAACTCGGTCCAGCAATACAACAGGAATGTCCAAACCGGCCCACTGTGAGATGTCATCGCTTGATGTACTGATAATCCCCATCACATTATGCTGTGAAAAGGCTTCTATATAATTCACTTCCTTTTCACGGCTTTCATCACTATTACCAATCATAACATGGTACCCTTCTTCCTGGAAAAAATCTTCCACACCCCTGGCAATCTCGGGGAAAAAAGGGTTTGTAATATCCGGGACAACAAGGCCGATCAGCTTCGATTGATGGTGATAAAGTGAACGGGCCACTTCGTTTGGTTTGTACGCTAATTTTCGGATGGCAGCCTCGACTGCCTTCCGGGTATTTTCATTGACATATCCCTTTCCGTTCAGTACGCGGGATACCGTTGCCACCGACACACCCGCTTCACTTGCCACATCTCTGATCGTTGCCAAATGCCTCACCTTTCTGTGTAACCGGTTACAGATAGTATAATATATCTCGCGAAAAAATTCAATCCATTTACGGCGATTTTAATGAGCTCCAAACAGCAATGGAATTTTCTTTGTTTAAAGGACTGCTTATAAGCGCGTGCCCGGATTTGAAAAAGTGCGAGGGACTTAAGCTCCGGTCATGGCAAGGTAACGGACTGCACCCCGCAAGAAACAGCCCGTTTTTAACGGATACCTGACTTCCATCTTATGCATGTTCCAATCGCTGTTTTATTTTTTTCTACTTCTGTGTGGCTGAGCTCGTTCATGTCAACAATCAATTGTGGCTCCACGCCATTCTTGAGCATCCCGGTCACAATGGTTTGTAAGAATGCCTTTCTGCCCTTCCTTATACTCCTTTTTCAAATACTTCTTTAAATTCCTTTTTATACCCGAGGTCATAATAATAATTCGGCAAGTCTAAAACAATTTCTTTTCCATCCACACCAGGGAGCCTGACTTCCATCTTATGAATGCTCCAGTTGCTGTTTTATTTTTTCCACTTCCGTCTGGGTCAGGCCGGTTTTTTTCTTCGATTAATTGAAGCTCCATACCCTCTGTAACATTTTGATGGCAATTGGTATCGTTTGCAAAAAATTCTTTTCTTTTTTCTTCTCTCCCCCTTCTTATGCCGCGGTCAAAATAGGGATTCGGCAGCTCTAATACTTGCTCTGCTTCGTCATAACTCGGGTTCAAGACTTTTCCCTTTCTATCTGCCTACTGATTTTCATGATCTCATCTTCACTCAAGCCGGATGCTTGGGCGATGACCTTCACATCCACTTGATTTTTTAGCAAGTTAACAATAAATCTTCTTAACCTTTT
The DNA here is from genome assembly GCF_943193165.1 of Weizmannia agrestimuris. Taxonomy (NCBI): domain Bacteria; kingdom Bacillati; phylum Bacillota; class Bacilli; order Caryophanales; family Bacillaceae; genus Heyndrickxia; species Weizmannia agrestimuris. The sequence continues at coordinate 194 of NZ_CALPDC010000074.1, read as the reverse complement.
TTTCCTTCTTCTCTTTCTTCTTCTCTTTCTTCTTCTCTCCCCTTCTCTACTCCTATTTCAATTCCTTCCTCTTTCCCCTTCTTATACCCGCGGTCAAAATAGGAATTCGGCAATTTCAATACTTGCTCTGCTTCGTCCGGATCCAGCATTTTAATGTTTTCCATTACTTCCGCCTCCTCTTTTTCGTTCAATTT
>NZ_CALPDC010000073.1:0-7008 GCF_943193165.1 Weizmannia agrestimuris | reverse complement strand
CGGACCCAGCGATTTTCTTTATTTAATTTTCCACCGAATGGTAGAAAAAAATCTTCTACAAAAGTTAATTGATGTTCAGTCTTTTTGTACATCGTAACGGCCTCCAAGTGCAAGGTTTTTTACACGTTTCCTATAAAATCCTTACACTTTATATTCGACAAAAGTGGCCAAAATCCTTGTCAAATCTGGAATTTTTGTTTATTCAGCAAGCCCTATTTTAACTCACTGATGGTGCAGGCTCTCCAGCTTTTATTGTATTGGGGTGGGGGCTTTGTCCAACCTCATTTTTGTAGATCTCGATTGTTTTCGTCTGGTCACTTCTATTTCAAATCCTTGGGCTACAAGGAGCCTGTAACATCGTAAATACTCTCATATAAAATCGAAAACAGCATGCTGACAAACCGGATACAATCCAAAATTAGATTCGTTTAGCAAGCCCAAATTATAAGGGTTTGCTGACTATCCTTTTTTTTCGTAAACCAATTTTGCCGCCGCTGTTATTGAATGCCTGTATCCTTCTGGTATAAGTTCGTTTTCTAAATGGTTTATTTTAATCCATTTGTATTCTATATGTTCCTCGCTTATCTGAATATGTGACAAATTGTCGCATACACAGAAATATGTTACAATAAACACAAATTTATTTGGAAGGACTTCATATACCCACGAATCAATAATATTTTCAACGCTGCACTTTAAATTCAGTTCTTCTTTGATTTCACGTTTCACGCATGTTTCTGGACTTTCGTTTTTCTCGAGTCTTCCTCCCGGCAACTCCCATTCATTGCGTTCGTTTTTTAGCAGTAATACGTGACCGTTATGTATGATAATGCCTTTAACGGAAACAGGCAAAACAAAACTCATGTTATACCTCCAGTGGCAGTCATCTGTTTTTTATGCTCATTTTACTGCCAGGATTTTCACGTTCTTATTGTCTTTCCTGCTGCAAAAATAACACTGTTGTGGATGTAAATCAAGATTTGGAAAAACCAATAAGGAAAAAGTAGTTACGAGCCTGATAAGCGGTTTTCATTGCCTTTAAGCCAGTTCGGCCGTCATATGGCGGTCAAAAGCGTCATCTACAAAAATCAAGCAGGCAAGTCCATTGTGTAAGCCGGTATGCACCAGACATGATCAAACGAGTTTTATTTGCTAAAGATCTTTTTGACTGGTGTTTCAGCTTACCACCATTAAGTTTTTTTCTTTCGCCTTCGTTTTCCATATCGCAATCCTTCGTTCCACAGCCAATATACAATACTTTTCATTCTTCTATTCCTTGTCGAGGGAACAAGATTTAAGTTGAAAAATTTCTTAATAATATTTAGAATATATGATAAAATGAATACAAAAAACAGGATTTAATGAATAATCCGGCCATAGTGTTTAACGAAAAAGGGGACTGTTTTGCAGAATCTTTTACCAAAGGAGTTCTTGGTTCATTTAAGCGTACCGGGAAATACATACAAATCCAGCCTGCCCTGCCAGCTCAGTGTTAGAATCTGTACTTGATTTTAGAGTAATTTGGGAAAACTTGAGGAGGGTTCATATGCTGCTATTCCATTATCATTTTTGGACACCTCATTTAGAGGAAACAGAAAAATTCTATGTAGAGAATGGTTTTCGAACTTCACTTCGGACGGGGAAATACCAAGGAGAATATCAAACTTTCAATCCTCCTTTGGAATGGGATGATTTCCGGAACAAACCTATTACTTTCAGGATAATTGAAGTCAGGAGAGGTGCAATGAACATCACTTTTGGATTTGGGAAAAAGGTTATGTTTGATCACATTGGATTTTTAGTAACAAAAAAAGAACTCGATAAAATTTGTCACAATGCCCGGAGCATGAACTGGCCAGTTAACACGAATGATAGAAGAACTTTTATAGGAACGCCCTATGGTTTTAGAATTGAGCTTCAAAGTAATGCCGACTCAATAGATGGAACACGATCCAGTGAAAAAATGGAGGGATTGGAGTTAATTTTAAAAAAAGAGGGATTCGAAAGAGATTTATCTAAATTATTAAACAGTCCAGTTCATTTTATTCGCTCAAAAATAGGAGAAACCCCTACAATAAGTAAAGCAGTGATGAGTGGTATCCTTATTTCAAATCAAAAAGATCCCAATGGTGTAAATGTGATTGGGAAGGTTGGAGAAACGAATTAACAATAGCAGTACCCTGAAATGCAGCACAAAGCATTTAAAACAAAGCTATTAAAGAATAAGTGGGGAAGAAAAAGCGGAGGCCAAACTGATTATACGCTGTACCATCCCGGATGTGCACGATGTGATGCTGGTTGAAGACATATGAATCATTCGCTTAGGAATCATTTATAAACTTACCGAATCAGATTTTATGGCCTTGAGAGGATCAAATTATGAAATTTAGAGATTTTCACGTTAATATAAAAGTAAGAATTTTCGAATTATTTGCCAGCAGGTTAGTGGGTAACATGGTACTTCCCTTTATGTCTATATACTTGGCTGATCATTTTGGAACGAAAATTACCGGCTTACTGATCCTCATCAATGTATTTACCGGTATTACAATGTCACTTTTAAGTGGGTATATTGCGGATCAGTATGGCCGAAGAAATGTAATGATCACAGCTGAGTCTTTAAGACTTTGTTCATTTTTTATAATGACAGTGAGTAATTCCCCTTGGTTTGAATCTTATGGATTAACATTTATCGCAATGTGTATGAATAGTGTTTGCTGGGGACTTGCCGGACCTGCAAATCAGGCCATGCTTATTGATGTCAGTACGCCTGATCAGCGCAAGACGATTTATTCTATTATGTACTGGGCAAATAATATCTCTATGTCTATAGGCGGGATTATCGGAGCCTTTTTCTTCAAACGGTATCTGTTTCAGCTATTTTTAATTCTTACACTTATGACAGCGATCATCCTTATCGTCATTTTCTTGTTTATAAAAGAGACCCACAAACCTAGCAAATCGATAGCAACACCAAAAATGACGCCTAGAAAACATATTTTAGAAGTCTACTACACCTACAAGAAAGTAGTCCAGGACAGACTTTTTATAAGTTTTTTAACTGCAGCTGTCCTTTTGTTATCATTAGAAAACCAATTGACCAATTACATTGGAATAAAGCTGGATAAACATATGCCTATACAAGATTTTTTATTGTGGAAGATTGATGGATCCACCATGATGGGGCTATTAAGAAGTGAAAACACGATATTAGTAGCATTAATCGCTTTGTTTTCGGCCAAATTAACACAAAAATATAAAGATAAGAATATATTAGTAGTCAATTGTTTTATATATACAATTGGATTTTCCGGGATTGCGTTTTCAAATAATATTTGGGTTTTATTTATCATGATGGCGCTTCATACTTTAGGAGAAGTACTATTGGCTCCTGTTCAAGAATCTTACATGGCAACCATTCCTCCTGAAAACGCCAGAGGTGCATATTTAGCATTTTATAATTTACAATACGACTTATGTATGATCATAGTCGGAATAACTGTCTCGTTAAGTGGATTCCTGTCACCCTTCGTTATGGCTTGGATATTAACTGTAATCGGACTTTTAGGGACCTTTATTTTCTATTTCATCACGCCTAAGTTAGATATTTTAAAAGATAAAGCTATCAAAGAAGAAATGAGGATTTAGAGATTAATCATTGTAAAACAGTATAAGTGCAAGCAAGATACGTCTGTGGTATTTTCTTTCATTATGGTAAAGATGAAAAGCAGTTTTAGCGAATTTCTCGTGGAGAAAACGATGTACCAAGAAAAATATCGAGAGGATTAAAAATGGCCCTCAAGATTGGGGGATTTCAGTTCTATTGATCCGAGGGAGAGGGATAAATGGAAATAAGATTGCCGAATCAATTGGAAATGAAACAAATTCAACGTCTTACTTCGCAGGCGATTTATGAGGGGACAATGGGCGAAACAAAGCCAAATCTTGAAAAAGCAAAGGAAATCGTTGCATCCCTTTTAAAAAAGGGATGCAGCTACTTTGTTGCGGTTGAGGATCAGCAAGTTTTAGGATGGATACTAACCGGTATAAGCAAAGATTCTTTTACGGAGAAATCAGTCGGGTTTATTTATGAATTGTTTGTAAAGGAAGAGTTTAGAGGAAAAGGGATAGCGAAAGAATTAATGCTATACGCAAAACATTCCTTAAAAGAAGAAGGACTTACGGAGATACGCTTAAATGTATATGAGGGTAATCCGGCTATAAGATTATATGAAAAATTGGGGTTTCAAGTTAGAAGTGTTTCAATGGCTTTGAAATTGGAATAGCCAGCACTATTCTAAAACGTCCATTGGCGCTTAACCGGGTAAGATTTTGAGCAATGATAGAGGGAGAAATCATGGTTTTAAGTTGTTGGTAGCTAAATTGGTTTAGTAAAATGAAAGTTGAGCTTTGTGGCACCAAAGACTATGGAACAGAAGATAGAAGGGCTTGAATGGGAAGGATTGTCCGACGATCATTTACCCCAGGAGGTGGAAATATGGCCTTACAGATGATCATTGTGTTCATCTTGAATTTCATCATATCCTTGATTGGAACCCTAGCTTATTCGGTCAGAATGGTAGGGGTAAGAACAGGGAAGATTGCAGTATCTTTTGCCGTCTTCAATATTTTAACCTTGATTTCCAGGATTGCAGTGACATTTCAAGTACCGCTGCTGACGAAATATGTTGAAGGTCATACGGAGACAAGCGGCTTATTACATATTTTTAACCTTATCATCATTATTTCCGGAGTAGCCACTGCAGTTGGCGCTTTGCTCATTCCAACTTTCCAAAGACTATTTTACCGGGGCGTTTTGTACTTCTCGGCTGACCGGTCTATTCCTAAGCTGGTTCTGCACAGTTTTTCCAAGGCAGGTCTTCATTATATGAAGGACTGCGTTGCTGTACCTGTAAAAGAAAATATTTTACAGCTCAACTTTAGAAAGCTGCCGGTGAAAATTATTATTTACAATCTGGTAACAGTTGCTTTATTAACAGTTGGTTCTTTGGCGCCGATTTATGCGGGCAGTCTTGAACCGGATTTAAGGGCAACATGCATCACTTTATCTTCCATTATTAATGGAGTTGCAACCATTTTGATGTCGATCTTCATTGATCCGCAGCTATCCATCATGACCGATGATGTGATCGATGGCAAATGCAGTGAAGAGGATTTTAGAAAAGTGGTTGTTGCAATGGTAGGTAGCAAAACAGTGGGCACATTCGCATCGCTATTCCTGCTTATTCCTTCTGCCTATGCCATCGTTTTTGTAGCTAAAATGATTTGAAAATGGCCAAAAAGGGGCTTCCTAAATGTTCATTACAGCGGGATGCTAGAGGGTTGCTAGCATTTAAGAATGTTTCTTTTTTCCTTGATCAGCCATATGACACAGCTTATAAAAAGCGAACGCCGGAATACAGCCTGAGATTATGTTAAAATCATATTTGGTTTGAAAAATGATACGAATGGCTGGTGGGCGTTCATGAGAAAAACGCGTGATTGTTGGGTGATGATTTGTTCGATGGCATGGGTTGCCTTTGTTCTAATTTGTTTAAGATTCACCTTTGTCGCAAATTTTGGAGACATCACGAAAGTATTTGTTGAAGAATTGGTACTGCTTGTAAGTGTTTTCTTTTTAAATGTGTTGTTTTTAAAACAAAAAGTAACATGGCGGATAAAGTCTTCTTTTAAAGAAACACTGCTGATCATGATACCCGTTTTCTTTTTCTTTATGATTGATATATTGGTATCTTCCGGTCATGCATTGCTAAATATATTAAAGGCCGGCGGGATTTCAGTGATTGTCGCGCTCTTCGAAGAATATTATTTCAGGGGAATTATTTTTTCTAAAATCAATTTCTATTTAAACGAAGGAAAAGCGGCTTATGCAGGGAGAATAAAAGCCTGCCTGTATTCCGGGTTGATTTTTGGCGGATTTCATTTTATTAACCTTTTTCATCAATCATTTTATATTACAACGTTGCAGGTCATCCAGGTTACTTGTTTAGGCCTAGTTTTATGTGCCTTATATCTTCGCTCGGGAAGTTTAATACTCCCGATCATGCTTCATGCAGCAATCGATTTTATTAGTTTTATCAGTAGCGGGCCGGAAGTGGATGCCCATCTCACATTAAGAGGATGCCTTACGGGGGCAGTGGTTTATATTGTTATTGCATTTCTACTGTTAATTGGAGGCAGAAGGCGTATAGCTGCAAGGACATAACCTGCAAATGATGAAGGCATACTCCTCGCTTTATCTGTCTGCTGGTCCCATATAGTGAATCAGCAGCCGGTTAAATAAATGAGGGACTCCCATCAGCCATTGATCGACTATTGGGACAGCTCCTGTGCAGCCAACAATCTTTAGGAATATTTCTTTTTTCCTTGATGAGTTGTTCAAGTTCATTCAGATCTTCTTCTGTTGCCATGTTACGAATAAAAGAACGGGCGGAGGAGCGCAGGGGTAAATAGCGCCTGTGCTCTCTGTTTTTGTTATTATAAGAGGCCTGGTCGAACTTTTTATTTGTCATATGATTCCCTGCGTTTAAATAATTTTACGAAATACCATACAACAACGACTGTACCGATTACGGATAAAACAGCTCCGGAAACAAGATGAAGTGTTTGATTAAATCTGTCTCCGAAATAAAGATACAATGCAACAGCTGCCCAGAAGAAAATCAACAGTATTTTTTTCATAGTGTTTGTGCGATGCTAAGATATCGTTTTAGCGAGGAAGAAGATAATCCTCTCCACCTCTTTTCGGTTTGGCGGAAGGGTTTGATACAACCGTGTAGCGTTAATCTCCGCTGGTATTTATGCATCGGTGAAGTGATCCAGCATCGCTTTTCCCACTCCCTTTCTAAGATTAATTATACGAATGTATGATAAAACCGCCATAGAAAATAACAATTTTCTTATATCTTTTAACCCACATTTCGCACGTCTTAAATAAAATTCATTTTAATTTTTGAATGAACTATATTTAAACATTTTGGTGGGATG
>NZ_CALPDC010000072.1:0-7477 GCF_943193165.1 Weizmannia agrestimuris | reverse complement strand
GTTTTTTACGTGTTTCCTTTGAAATCCTTACACTTTATATTCGACAAAAGTAGCCAAAATCCTTGTCAAATCTGGAATTTTTGCTTATTCAGCAAGCCCTACTTATATCTTAACAAAGGAGTGGCTTTCATGGCTCTTTTTTTTTCAAAAAAAATCATCCTTTTCCGTTTTACAATATTTACCACAGGAATGAGTAGCTTAATCTATTGAAACCCGCCCAAAACCGACCAAAGCGGAAAAATTTAGACACTTATAATAAATAAATTTACCCCATTAAAATCAAAAAACTCACAATTTCTTTTTACATTTGTCATAATGTTCCTACAAACGTCTTCTTTCTTTAGTGGAATAAATCAACGACCTTTAATTGTCTGACTGCTTACAGTTTCAGGGGATATAGCATTTTGGCAAGGGCTCTTAATATGTCCTTTTGACACGCTGTAAAAACAATTTAGCTTCTTTTCTACCATGAATTGTCCTTAAGGCTGCCTCTTATAGCCATCTCGGCCGGGAACTGTCTTTTAAATCTATAAAAATTGAAATTTTACCTAAAATTCCCTTTCCCGTCGTTTAACAAACGCTGCCCTAACCACTTTGGGGCTGCCCTTTATTAATGCAAAACAGCTTCACGCCCGTGGAGTGCCAAAAATTGGACGGCTTCCTGCGGGGCGATTTCATTCATCATGTCAACAAGACGCTCATGGTGCGTAAAGAAAATGATTTGCGTATGGGCAGAGAGCTCGAGTAAAACTTTCAGTGTTTCTTTTGAACGCTCGTCGTCGAAATGGACGAGAATGTCATCAACAATAAACGGCAGCGGTTCATTTTCGGCAGCGAATTTTTCAATACTGGCCAAGCGGAGCGAGAGATAAAGCTGATCCGTCGTCCCGTCGCTCATCCCGGAAACCGGCACTTTTTCGCCGTTTTCGCGGACGCCCATCAATACCGGTTCGTCCTGCTCATTATAATCGACCGTCAAGCCAGCAAAAGAACGCAGCGTTAATTGCGCAAAAATTTCACTCGCACGCCTTAAAACCGGATTTTGGTTTTGGCTCCGGTAAAATTCAATTCCCTTTTGCAACAGGGCGGAAGCAAGTTTCACCTGGATATACTGTTCTGTTAAGCTTGCAATTTTCGCATGTATGCTTTCCTTTTCCTGCTCGGCTTCGACTGTTGCAAGATTTGCCCCCTGGATTTTTTTTTCATATTCCTTTTTCACCGCGCCATATTCCTGCTCGACTTGGGAACGGACAAGCTCAAGCTGTTCGAGTTCGCGTTCCGTTTCATCCAGATCTGCGTCAATACGGTCTGTGTCAATCCGGGCTGCTTCATCTACCAATTCCTGCAGCGATCTCCCTCCGCCGGCATCCAATATTTCCGCTTCAATTTGCTGAATGCCTGTTTCATATTCTTTTTTCTTCAGGAATGTTTTTTCGATCTGCTTCAATTCTTCAATCGAACCGCATCCGGCCTGATGGAAAAGACCTTTCAAAACAGCGGCAGCTTCTTCCATCGCGTCTGCTTCTTCTTTTTTCTGCCGAAGCAAATTGTCCAGTTGGCGCTTGCAGTTTTTCAACTCCACTTCGTCCTGCTGTGCTTTTTGTAAAATCCTATACATTTCGGCCACAGCCATCCCGGCGTTTTCACCGTTAAAACCCAGATTCGCATCTTGCAACATATGCTGCACTTTTTCTTCAAAAAGCTCCATCTGTTTACTGATCGATAACTGTTCTTTTTCGGCCTGCTTGAACGCGTCATAAATCCGCGCACATGTTTCATACTGGCCGAGCAAGGTTTCGGCGACAGTCGGGGGTGCATCTTTGGCAATGGCTGTTCCTTCGACGGCACGCACCCATTGCCCGAACCATTCAGCGCGTTTTTTCTCTACATCCGTTTTCTCAGCCGCATTCTCTTCCACTTTTACTTTTAAGCCTTGGATAGCAGCCTCCAGGCTATCTTTTTTCGAGGCGTGTCCGCGGATTTGTTTCAACTGTTTTTCAGCGAGGCTGACCAATTCCACAAGCGGCTGCGACTCTGAAACTTCGGTAAATGCCTTTAAAACCGCGGAAAGCGCATTACGGCTGCGGTTGCGGCTATTTTCCAGTTCGCGGATCTTTCCGAGCGTTTTTTCATATTCCTGTACAAGACCTTTAATTTGCGCATGTTTTTGCAGCCATTCCCGCATTTCTGCGGGTGACAGCGGCGTGATCTGCGCCGGCGCCCAAAGCTTGTGCCATTCCGCTTTCCATGCTTGCAGTGATTCCTCAAGCCGGCTTTTTTCAGCTTTTAAAGCGTCTATTTTCTCCCGGCATTTTTCAATATCGGCTAAAAGTTTGTTCTTTTCCCCGACTTTTTCCGCTTCCATCCTCAACGTGTCGGCAATCCGGTCGGCATCGCGGACATGGGTTTCGTAAAGCGATTCAATCGGCTTCCCCTTTGTATACTCTTCCAGCCTTTCATTCCATTTCCCGGTCTCCAGTTTCGCGCGGATCAGCCGCCAGCCCGTATCCCGTACTGCCCGGGCCGCCAGTAATTTCTCCTCTGAAGGGATCTCAGCAAGCGAATCCAACTTACGGATCCTTTCTTCAGATGCTTCAATTTCCTCTTCCAGCTGCCTGATTTTACTTTGCACCAATTCAAGCTCCCGGCGCAATCCGTCCTCTTCTTTTTCAAATCTCTTGACCGTTTCGGCTAGAACAGGGACCGGCAGTTTGACAAGTTCTTCCGCCCCGCCGTCCCACAGCGGCAACAGCCGGATTTCTTCTTCAATTTGCTGTTCTTTTTGCCTGCAATCGGCGTATAGTTCCTTGAGCGCATCTTCCAGGTTGCCTGCACGATTGACTTGGTTCAGCAAGGCTTCCAATTCACCGGCACCCGGCAAATCCGGCATGGCAGCCAATTCCTCCAGTTTTTGCGCCAATTCTTTTTCCGATTTTTCACTCTCGCGTTGTAATGTTTCATATTTCTGGTCCAGCAAAGGCTTTTCCTTGCAGAGCCCGCGGATCATTTCTTTTTTGACGGACGTTAGGCGGTAATCATCAATATTTTCCAGTGCCGCACGGGCCGGGTCAATCTCCTTCATGGCGGAAATCAACTGGGCTTCCAACTGCTGCTTTTTTCCCTCCAGTTCCGGCAAAGCTTTTTCATGATTTTGATATGCCTGCACTTCGCGGTACAACGCATGAATCGTTTCGGCCTGTTCCAAAATCTTCTCGGGGATGGAAATTTGCTTGATTTCCGCCTCGATTTCAGCCAGCTGCTGCTCAATTTTTTCCTTGCTTGCCTTCGCCGCATTCCATTTATTTTCAGCAGCCATCCGGACATCGGAAATGTCTTCCGGCAAATCCGGAACCGTGCCGAGCGCTGCCAGTTTTTGCTTCAGATCCTCACGCTTCGCAATTTTCGGCAGGATCCATTTGACCCGCTGCAATTGTTCTTTTTTGCTGCGCAAAGTTTTCATCCGTTCAATGGTCGTGTTGATTTCTTTTTCCGCTTCCCGATAGCGCTCTTCAAAATCATTCCAGGACCGCACTTTCAGCTGTTGTTCGTTGATTTTTTTCGTGAGTTCCTTTTCCCGCTTCAGCAGCTTATTGAGTTCAGGGACGGAACCCGTTTTCTTATAAAGTGCGCCGGCCTGTTTTTCAAAATTTTCAAGAATGCTGCGCAACACATTGATGCCGGATGCGGCCGAGAAAAAACTTTCCCCGGCGCTGCCGCCGCTTTGCAAAAGGCTTTCCCCGCCTTCGCGGAGCCGGACATGGTCAAGGGCGAACATATTTAAAAACTGGGATTCGGGTATATCATGCAAAAAGGCGGCTACTGTTTTTTCAGGAATCGGATTGCCGTCCAAATCAAGGACCGTATCTTTTCTCCCTTTCCTGCGGATAAACTGGACGGCTTCCCCTTTTGAGTTGCGCAGCTGCCCTTCAATCCTTAATTTGGAATTGCCGTGGAGAAAAGCATCATTCGTTTTTTGCGGAAATCCGTATAAAAAATGCGTGATCGAGCGGAGTGTTGTGCTTTTGCCCGCTTCATTCGGGCCGTAGAGAATATGGAAATTTTTCGACGGATCAAATAAAAGCTCGTAATCAGTAAAATGACCGAACGCACGCAAATTCAGGTAATCAAATCTCATTATGCTCCCACCCCCGTTTCCATTAAGGAATAGAGAATAAAATCTTCCACATCTTTCAACCGCTTTTTAATCAAACCCGGATCGGAAAAGTCAAATCCGTCTTCCCCTTCTTTCAGTTCATGCGGGATCGCCTGCCGGATATCCCGGAACTCATCGAGTAGTGACTGCAACATTTCTTCATCTTCTGCCGCCTCACGCATAAACTTCAGAATCATTCCGACCGGCGACTGTTCGGAAATGAAGGCCCCGCTATCGTTCAGCCCGGCCGTTTCGATTTTTACCTTTTCGACCCAAATCTCTCCGAATCCGGCCTCAAGCGAAACCGACCGCAATTGATTCAAAACCAGGTCTTTTTTCGCAATCAGTTCCCTATGTATTTTCGTTGCGCCCAAAAATTTAAACCGTACCGCCAAATAGCAGCCGTCCGCTTCCTCGTATTTTCTTTCAAGCGCTTCGCGGGCCGCATCCAACAACTCGTCCACCGTCTCCATCCCGCCTGCATCAATCGCGCATAATTCCCATCTCAGCACATCAAGCGGGATTTGCTCCATCTTTTCAATCGCGCCGTCTTTCACTTCCACATACGTGCAGCCTTTTTCCCCCGTCTCCCGGATATGCCGGCCCTGGATATTTCCCGGGAATAAAATGACCGGATCATACGGATGAAGCAGTTCACGCAAATGGATATGGCCGAGCGCCCAATAATCATACTGCTTCTCTTTCATATCCTCAATCGTGCATGGCGCATAATTTTCATGGCCTTCACGACCTGTTGCACTCGTATGTAAAATGCCGATGTTAAAATACCCTTCCTTTTTAGGCGGATAAAGTTTAACGAGATTCTCTCCCACCGCTCGGGAGGCAAAACCCTGCCCGTGAATCGCAACGCCAAGCTCGTCAAGGGTAACTGTACCAGGCGCTTTTATCGGGAACTCATAAACATTATCCGGCAGTTTCAGCACTTTTGTCATGATATTGGCCGCATCATGGTTGCCACGGATCAGGAATACCCGGATCCCTTCTTTTTGCAGGCGGACCATCTGGCTTGTAAAAAACAAACCGGTATTGTAATCTTTCCAGTCGCCGTCATACAAATCCCCGGCAATGACAATAAAATCGACATGCCTTTTGATCGCCGTATCGACTAAATTTTTAAACGCTTCCCGCGTCGCACCTCGTATTTTTTCAACCGGCGCCCCCTCGTACTGTTCCAGGCCGACCAATGGGCTGTCCAAATGAATATCAGCCGTATGGATAAATGAAAAAGACAAGCTCGTCCCCTCCCAATCCGTACCGTTTCTAGTTATCTACTATTTTACCTTTCCTGTTCGGGGAGAATCAAGAAAACCCGGATGGCAGATGCAGGCAAAAAAACAGCGGAGCCCGTTCTCCGCTTAAAATCCGTACGCCGCTTCTTTCGCCTCGCGGATTTTTGCATACGTTTCCGTCAGCATCACGGTATCTTCCACAAGGCGGTTGATGCGGAACAGGATATCATCGTTGACAATTTCTTTCCGGTAAAAATCCTTTTCTTCAATGAAAACATAGCTCTGGACAATCTGCGCTTTCATATAGGACAAAATCGGCTTAATCTGCTGTTCGGCAATCAAGTAATGTTTTGGCGAGCCGGCTGTTACGATGATGCTTGCAACTTTATCGCGGAGCGCTTTTTCCGGCAGCAAATCAAAAACATTTTTCAGCGTCGCCGGGATCGAAGCCTGGAAAATCGGTGTGCCGATGATGACGGCATCCGCTCCCATGACCGTCTGTGCGACATATTTCGTATCCCCTTCATATTCCATATAGTTGCGCCCGTCGCTGAACTGGACGTCGTATTCGGCCAAGTCAAGCAGTGTGGCTTCAGCTTCCGGATATTTTTCATGGATCACTTTTACAGCATAGTTCATCGCCGTCCTTGTTTTCGAGCCGACTCTTGACCCCGAAAGTACAACAATTTTCATGTATGTTTCCCCCCTATTTCTTTGCTGTGTATTTTCTCACCGCAGGCAAAATTTCCGTCGCAATGATTTCAATGTTTTTCCTGATTTTATCAAACGGCACCCCGCCGAAATCCATTTGTGCAATATAACGCTGGTGCCCAAACAATTCATACTGGTAAATAATTTTTTCGATAATTTGCTGCGGGCTACCGACATTCATCACATCGCGCGTATCCGCCCCTTGTGCAAACAGCTGTTTTGGAAAACCGCGGCCGTTCGTCAGCTTCATGCCTTCATGAATATGCGGGTAATACTCTTTCAGTGCCTGCTGGGTCGTTTCTGCGGCATAAAAGAATCCGGCCGTCGCAACCGGCAACGTTGCGGGGTCAAATCCTCTTTCCCTTGCAGCTTCGCGGTACGCATCAATCGACCTTTTAAAACTGGATGCCGGTCCGCCGAGCATTGCAATGAACATCGGAACGCCTGCAAATCCCGCTTTAATGGCGCTCGCAGGAGACCCGCCAACTGCACGCCATATTGGGAGCCAGCCATGATACGGGCGCGGCAGCACTTTTGCATTTTTCAACGGCGCACGGTACTGCCCGCTCCAATTGACGATTTCTTCTTCGTTGATCTTCAGCAACAGTTCAAACTTTTCTTCAAATAATTCTTCATAATCGCGGATGTCATAGCCGAGCAGTTCAAACACGCCGACCCTTGACGCCCGTCCGGCCACAATCTCGGTGCGCCCTTTTGAAATGAGGTCGATCGTCGCAAAATCTTCGTATACGCGCACCGGGTCCAGTGTACTGATAATCGTTGAGGCACTGCCAATTTTAATTTTTTTCGTCGCCTGCGCAATCGCCGCCAAGACAACGGTGTGTGCCTGCGTCGTAAAATATTCCTGATGGCTTTCGCCGACGCTGAAAAAATCAACCCCGGCCTCTTCGGCAAGTTTTGCAAACTCAATGATTTCATCAATCCGCTGCACGGCCGGAATGCGCTCGCCTGTATGGGGATTGGTAAGATGATCCCCGAGCGTGTAAACGCCAAATTCCAATCCTTTATTCGGATCAAGACGGTATTTATCCATTGATCATTCCTTCTTTCTATCCAGTTTAATCGCAAATGAAAATGTTTCTTATTTAGATTATAATACGAAGTTAGATCATACGCACTTTATAGGTATTGTTGTATGTGTCAAGTTTTTCTCGATAAGGTTTAAATATCGGGATTCCAAGACACTCTTTTTGTACACTTTCGTATAGATTGATAACGGGGGTGTTGATGCGCGCGAAATTCACTCGCTTTCCGCGGGCGGCCGACGAGCCTCCTCGCTCGTACCTCGCTGCGGGGTCTCTCCTGGCCCGCTTTTCCCGCAGGAGTCTCGTAAATTTCGCGC
>NZ_CALPDC010000071.1:0-7579 GCF_943193165.1 Weizmannia agrestimuris | reverse complement strand
TCAAGCGGGGGTCTGAAGTATGCATTTGGAAAGATCCCGTCGTTTTAACGCAGTAAACGGGGAAATGCCCTGCTCCGGAATACTGTCCCACCCGAAGAATGCACCGTTTCAGGCGGCTGCAGCGGGATCGGATTTAATCGTCAAGCGGGGGTCTGAAGTATGCATTTGGAAAGATCCCGTCGTTTTAACGCAGTAAACGGGGAAATGCCCTGCTCCGAAATACTGTCCCGCCTGAAAAATCACCATATCGGGCGGGGCAGTATAAGCGGGGCCATTCTACCGTTTTAACGCAATTAGCGGGGAAACGGCTTTAATCCGGTGTGCCAGCCAGCCCGCAACCAAGGACAAAATGATGTCTTTTGGCAGGGGCACCGCCATCCACACCCAGGCAATTTTGTAGCTGAACGCTTGTGGGGCCTGCGCCCATATTTTGTACGCGGCGTACATCCAGTTGGTCCCAATCAAATAGTTTAAAATCAGGCCAATGATTGCCGCAATAAAGTACGTTGTCAAGTTTTGGCGTTTTTCCACAATCTTGCCCGTTGCCCAGGCTGCGGGGATAAAGCTAAGAATAAATCCGAATGTTGGGCTTAAAACGGTTTGAAACCCGCCGCTGAACTGCGCAAAAACCGGTGCTCCCAGTAAGCCGATCAGCATATAGGCGACCATCGAGATCGCTCCAAGCCTGCTGCCGAGCACTAAACCTGCCAGCACGGCAAAAAAAGTTTGCAATGTGATCGGCACCCCGCCGATAACAAGAAACGGCGCAATGGATGTAATATTTGCCCCAATGGCCATCAGCGCCGCAAACATACCCGCATAACAAAGATCAATGGCACGGAATTTTTTCGCTGCCATTTTTTCACTCCCCTTTTTTCCTTTATCTATTAATAGATTAAAAAACTGCGGCATATATGTCAACCTAAAAATAAAATTGGTTTACATATTTCGGGCTTTGTGTCTTGAAGTTTACTGTAACGTAGAGGGGAGTGACATGGTTCCAAAACACCGAGTGTTGTCAATAATATAGTGAATCAAATCAGTGGGGAGGTCTTCTTCTCTCACTAAAGGCGAAGGTCTTTGTCATCCTAATCGGATTTTTATCCACCCTAAAAGGTTTAATTGTGTCTTGACTATTGGATTTATATATGGAATAATTTGTCTATTAAGAAGATGATCTGTATATTTTTTGAAATTTTTTCAAAACGATTCTTCGTTCAGTACCGGGAAGTTTTTTAAATAGTATTTTTAAAAACTTAAAAAAGTTTGGTGATATCAATGGGTCAATCCTCAACACGTAGAAGCTTTTCATCCGTTATATATTTAGTTGTCGGTTTACTGGTTACTTTTATTCAGCGTACACCAGTGTACTGGGGTGCATTCATCGTCCTGTTTTTTATGTCCTTGTATAATATTTATAAAAAACCAAGCTTAGGGAATATTCTTTTCTACATCATTGCTTATTTACTCCTTTTTGCTTATCTATGGTTTTTTATATTACATTAAGTTAAAAACAGGGCAGGTAGAGGGGGAGACACATTTATTAGGATGGAAGAGGTGTTTTTATCATTCCCACTTCCACTCCTTATGAAGAATACGGGTATGTTGCTGCTTTTTATTTTGTTTAATTCCATTTTCTGAACGGTGTTTGAACTTCCTCTGGTCACTTCCTTAAAAACTTCCTTCAAAAACCAACCAATTATTCCTTAGCATTCGCTTCGGCAACTTTTCAATACATTTAGGGAAATATAGGCTGGCATAATCAACCAAATCCATGACATGCAATCCCAAAATGGCGCATTCCTGTATAATCGTATTCCCCTCTAATTGTTTCATAATGATAAAAGGAATTCACGCTTTATATCTTGAAGTTTACGTTAACGTAAATTGTATGATAGAGGCAAATGGGAAGGAGAGGGGTGTATGACCTGCAAAATTTCTGAACTGGCAGCCGAATTCGGGGTATCCACGAGGACCATCCGCTATTATGAAGAGCTTGGGCTGTTCAAGCCAAAAAGAAGCCAAAATGGCAGGAGGTGCTATTCGAAAAAGGACTACACCAGGTTAAAGCTCATTTTCCGCGGGAAACAACTGGATTTTTCTTTGGATGAGATTAAAGAAATGATCGAACTGTTCGATTGCGACCGCTCCGGCATAAAACAACTCGAAAAAACGATCGAGTATGGCAAACAAAAACGCCGGGAAGTTGCACAGCAAATTCAAAACCTCCAGGAACTTCAATCCGAACTGGAAAAATATCTGGCAGAATTTGAAACTCGTTTAAAACGCTTAAAGGAGGAGCAGGGATGAATATTTCTGAACTGTTGGCGCGGAATGCAAGAAAGTACCCACAGCAGGAAGCATTGGTTTCGCCTCGTGAACGGCTGAATTATCAGGAATTAAATGTCAGAGTAAACCGTTTGGCGCATGCCCTCCAAAATTGTAACTTCAAGCAGGGAGACAGGGCGGTCATCGTGATGCCAAATACAAATGCGTTTGTCATTGCCTATTTTGCCGTGATGCGGCTTGGCGGTATTGTCGTGCCGGTTAATGCCAAATCAAGCCGCGCAGAACTGGAGTATATGTTGGACGATAGCGGAGCAAACGTGTTATTTGTCCATGAGCTGCTTTTTGAGGAACTCAAAGAAGCAACTTTTCCTCCCCATCTCGTAAAAATAAAAACAGGCGAACGTGTGACAGGCTGTCAAATTTTTGAAGAAATGATTAACCATTCGCCTGAAACGGAGATCCGGTGCCGGCTCAAAGAAGACGATGATGCTTCTATTCTTTACACATCGGGCACAACTGGGAAGCCAAAGGGTGTTTTGTTCACCAACCGCAATATTTTGTCCGCCGCCTGGATGATGTGTGTGGAAATGGCAATGAAACCGGAAAGCAGAATCCTGCACATGATGCCGCTCAGCCATTCAGCGCCTCTTCATCTCTTTTTGGTTGCAGGCACGGTTGTAGGCGCCACACATGTGCTTTCGCCTGTATTTACACCGGAAGCATTGGTGGAAACTGTAGAAAAAGAACGAATCACCCATTTCTTCGGTGCCCCGGTGGCCTATTTGTTCACGGCAAAACTGCCGAACTTGCAGGATTACGATTTATCCACCATGAAGTATTGGGTATATGGCGGTGCGCCGCTTTCCAGACCGGAAGTGGGCCTGATTCAAAATGCTTTTCGGTCGGACCGGCTCGTGTGCGTATATGGCCTGACAGAAGCGGGGCCGAACGGGACATTGCTGCTGCCTGAAGAACACGCGGAAAAAGCTGGAAGCATCGGTAAACGCGCTGCACTTGGCATGGAAATCCGGCTTGTGAATGAAAAAGGTGAAGACGTAGCGGCGGGGGAAGTCGGGGAAATTGCGTTGTACGGGGAAAGCGTCATGAAAGGATATTTCCGGAAACCAGAAGAAACGAACCGCGTATTTCAAAATGGCTGGCTGTTAACTGGCGACATGGCGAGAAAAGATGAGGAAGGGTACTACTGGGTAGTGGACCGTAAAAAAGATATGATCCTCTCAGGCGGTGTAAACGTATACCCGAAAGAGATCGAGGACGTATTGGTTACCCATCCGAAAATAAGGGAAGTTTCTGTGATCGGTGTTCCGCATCCGGAATGGGGGGAAACGGTCAAAGCTTTTCTCGTGCTGGCAGAACCGATGGACAATATTGAAGAAGAATGCAAACGCTTTCTAAAAGGGAAACTGGCATCCTATAAAATTCCGAAGTTGTACGAAAGAATAGAAGAACTGCCGAGGAACGCCACGGGAAAAATCCAAAAACAAGTATTGAGGGGGATGGCCAATGAACTTTTACCATGACGATCCGAACCTGGCACGGCTTTTGAAACAATATTTGGATCCGCTGTTTTTTGATTGGGCAGAAAAGGAACTGGCCGAATTCGGGGAAATGTGCGCCGGAGAAATTGACGAACGGGCGACCCACACGGACCGGGAAGGCCAGCCCAAGCTGATCAAATATAACCGCTACGGAGAAGATGTATCGAGAGTGTGTGTAAATGAGGGTTATTTAAAAACAGTGGAGCAAGTGTATAACAAAGGCATTGTTGGATATGTCCATAAATCCATTCCGGCATTGGGCCAAAAAGGCAATTATGTGTATGCGTTTGCGCAAGGTTATTTGCTGTCGCAATCGGAACCCGGGTTTTATTGTCCGGTCACATTGACGGCAGCAGCCGCCTATTTGCTTGACCATTATGGTAGCCATGAACTGAAACAAGCCTATTTGCCGCAGCTAATCTCAACAGGTGAAGCGGAGCGCTATGAAGGTGCCACTTTTTTAACGGAACGCCAAGGCGGGTCAGACGTTGGCGCCAATGAAACAAAAGCCGTTTCGGAAGGCGGCTGTTACCGGCTTTACGGCGAAAAATATTTTGCCTCTAATGTGGGCATGTGCGGGGTAGCTATGGTGCTTGCAAGGCGTGAAGGGGCCCCGTCCGGAACAAAAGGGCTAAGCTTGTTTTTGGTGCCGTGGGAAAAAGAAAACGGCGAGAAAAACGGCATCTATATCCGGCGTTTGAAAGATAAACTCGGCGTGTGCGCGGTGCCTTCGGGTGAGGTGGTATTTGACGGGGCAAAAGCTTACTTGGTTGGCGACCCGCGCAAAGGCTTTTACTATATGATGGAGGCCCTAAACCTTTCGCGCATCTGCAATGCCATTGCTTCGATCGGCATCATGCGTCGGGCATACCGGGAAGCGCGGGCCTATGCGCTGAGACGGACGGCGTTTGGCAGCCGGCTCGCAGACTATCCAATGGTAAAAGAAACCCTTGTCAAAATGGCAGCCAAACAGGAAGTGGAAACAAGCGCGGTGTTCCGGCTTGCCACACTTTTTGACCGGACGGCTTCCGGCAAGGCGGATGAACAAGAAAACATCATGACAAGACTGCTCATTGCCATTTTGAAAATGGAAACAGCCGAGCAGGCCATCCATTTTGCCCATGAAGCGATCGAAATGCACGGCGGAAACGGCTATATCGAAGACTTTGTAACGCCAAGGCTTTTGCGTGATGCCCAGGTGCTTACTGTCTGGGAAGGGACCGCCAATATTCTCGGCCTTGAAGTGCTCCGCCTGATGCGGAAATTTAAAGTGCATGACATTTTTATCGGCATGATGCGGGAGAAAATAGATCAGCTGCAGGCCGGTACATGGCTATCTGCCGGACTGGACCAACTCGAAGAAACTTGCCGTTTTGTCATGGAGACGAAAGAGGAAGCCGCGCAAACGTAC
Source organism: Weizmannia agrestimuris (assembly GCF_943193165.1). Taxonomy (NCBI): domain Bacteria; kingdom Bacillati; phylum Bacillota; class Bacilli; order Caryophanales; family Bacillaceae; genus Heyndrickxia; species Weizmannia agrestimuris. The sequence continues at coordinate 2,320 of NZ_CALPDC010000071.1, read as the reverse complement.
CATTGTAAAAAAGTAGCCAGGCAAATGGTCAAAATATATGAAAGTGTCACAGCCCTCGAAGACGCATTGGCCGGGCAGCGGCAAAAATGGATCGCGGAAGCCTATCTCAGGCTGGCTTGGCACGACCCGCTTGCCATCGATCCGGAACTGGCGCTTGTGAAACATTTCGAAGAGATTGTGATGGAAAAAGTGCCGGCAAATGAAGGAAATTAATTGTCACCCACCGGCTTTTAGGCGAATACACTGAATGGAAAAAGCCTGGATAAAGAGGTGGTCCATTTGTATTGGCAGAAGCCAGATATGTATTTTTCCCGGACGGAACCGGGTTACCGCATTCATCCGCAAAAATATGCCTTTCCGCCCCAGCACCAGCCAAAACAGCCGGGGATTGAAAAACTGATGCATCCGCGCCCGCAGATTGAAGACTCGTCCTATAAGGGATCTGGAAAGCTTGAAAATAAAGTGGCGATTGTAACCGGCGGGGACAGCGGGATCGGCGCAGCTACCGCGATTGCGTTTGCAAAAGAAGGCGCGGATGTAGTGATTCCGTATTTTTCCAATTATGAAATAGAAGATGCGAGCCGGACAAAGCGGAGGATCGAAGCGCTCGGGCAGCGTTGCCTGCTGATTCCGGGGGACCTAAAAGATCCGGAGCATTGCCAAAACGTTGTAAAGCAAACGGTGGATACATTCGGACATCTGGATGTGCTTGTGAACAATCATGCCATGCAGTTTGTGCAGAAGGATTTGCAAGATATTACGAATGAACAATGGGATTTTACCTTTAAAAACAATATTCACAGCTTTTTCTACTTGGTCAAAGCCGCATTGCCGTATTTGAAAGCCGGCAGCTCGATCATTTTTACCAGTTCTGTCACGGCGTATGAAGGAAGTCGAAATTTGATCGATTATTCTGCAACAAAAGGGGCAATTGTGGCTTTCACCCGGTCTTTGTCGCAAAATCTGGTGAGAAAGGGCATCCGGGTCAATGCGGTGGCACCGGGGCCGATTTGGACACCGCTGATTCCGTCAAGCTTCTATCCGGAACAGGTTGCCAAATTCGGCCTTGATGTGCCAATGAAGCGGGCCGGCCAGCCGTATGAACTGGCTCCCACTTATGTTTATCTCGCATCCCGTGATTCCAGCTATGTGACCGGGCAGGTGCTGCATGTAAACGGTGGGACGATTACGGATTCTTAATGGCAAGGGAGCGTGCTGTGCAAATCGACTGCACTCATGCGAAATCACAAGCGGCCGAGGAAACGGGTGAATGAAGATATAGCAACCTGATGCTGGCGTATCAATAGCGGCAAGCCGGTCTGTTGTGCACGCTGGGATCCGCCCGAAAAGGAAATTAGAAAACTAGCGGTGCGCTTTTTCCGTATCCGTGTATAACTCATCCAAATATTGCGCGGTAAAGTCGACGAGCGCCCGCTGTTTGATAAGTTTTGACGGGGCAGCGCCGATAAAACCGGTTTTAACTTGATGGCTGCGTTCAAAGGCGCGGCCGATTTTATTGAATAAATCGGAGTTTTCCTCATAATCTTCGTATGATTGCCAGACCCTTTTTCCGTTTATTGTCATCGCGCAGCTCTGCGTACACCGTTTTGTATGCTTGGACCTGGATTCGCCGAGATGCATGGATGTATTGGCGTGGTAATCGACACCGAGCAGCAAAATACAGCCATCTCGGTCATAAATCTGGGCGAGCGGGGATTTTTCCCCGAACGGGAAGTCGAGCGAATGTCCGCTCAAAATTGATTTTGCTTCCCGTCCCCAAGCAGTAAACGAACAAGTTGGATGATGGCTTCTTAAAACCCCCGGAAACGTCCGAAAAAGCTCGGCAACCCGGCCCATGCCGTAAGTCGGCGTGACGGCGGGATCGAATGCAGGCATAGAGCGGCGGATTTCTTCCCACCAAGCTTCTGGAACGGGCGGGTTTTCCCAAAAGGCGGGGTCGGTATTATTCGCTGTTTGGGCCGGCATCACAATGGTGCCGCGCTCTGTTACCACTTCCATTAAAGCCAGAATGACGGCAACCTCTCCCCCGCAAACCCAGCCGAGCGCGCTTAAAGACGAGTGGACGATAACCACCATACCTTCTTTCAGCCCGAGCTTGCGAAAATCTGTCACTAATCTTTCTTTTGTTACGAGCATTTGTTTTTGACGAATCACGTTTTCTTCTGTCACAGGAGCGCCTCCCATCTCTGCTGATTTATTTGTAATGATTCTCCAGGCTTGCCTAGTTAAGTCCGTATAATTGTGTAAAAAGGGTTATCTGAATATGAGGGAATATGGAGTATAGGGGCTGTTTTTCTGG
>NZ_CALPDC010000070.1:0-8234 GCF_943193165.1 Weizmannia agrestimuris | reverse complement strand
ATATCCATGGGAAGACCTCTCTCTAGATGTTCATTCAAGGTGTACATTTAGATGATAGAGTGTCTTCCCATTTTTTTTCACTCATTTGCCCCCTCGAGTAAAATTTTACACATACTTTCCACCAATTCAGGGATAATACCTCGCATTGCAGGGGAAGTAAAGGCTCCTAATATACCATTTATAATTGCCAATGGGAAAATCGTATATGGATTTCCGCCTGCAAGGACGATAATGGCAATCCCCATTTGAGAACATCCGGAACCGAGGTTACTTAGGCGTATTAATTTATCTCGTCTGTAACGATCAGCAATACTGCCACCGATAACCAGCATCAAAATATTAGGGAGAACCGCAGCCGCCAGTATATACCCCAATAGATGTTGGCCCTGCTTAACTTTAAGAATTGCAAAAGCAAGAGAAACAGGAGTCATCGCACTTCCGAATAAAGAGACTGTTTGCCCTAAGAAAAACCACTTGAATTTTTCACTAAGTGATAAAGTATTAAATATTGACTGATTTCTCAAAGCGAGCCCTTCTTTCAATTGTTATCGGATAGGGCCCCTTTGTATGAGGCTTTCTTTTGGTAAATGTCTGATCACTTTTCCAGCCATCAATATTCTGCTTGCCTGTATATTCTTTTTCATTTTAAAGGTGAACCCTGTTTTTTCCAAAAAGTTGCGGTTCAGATAGACTCTCTATATTTTCGAGTGAACGTCCTGTCGTTTTTGGCGCCAGTAGTGCGATATCCAATACGACAATCAGCATTGCTATTGCAACAATAATAAACATCGCTGTTGCACCTTCATTTTCCAGTACCGGGAGCAGCATAAACGGCATGAGGCCGCTCATAATGCGGCTGATGCTGTATGCCATTCCGGTAGCACTCGCACGGATTTCAGTTGGAAAGATTTCCGCCTGCAGTACGTGGAAAGCATTTGAAAAGATATTGCTGCAAAGTGTATAGGCAAATCCAAATACAATGACCAGAAAAGGCGAGCCGCCGATCCCAAATAAAACGCCAAATACACCCATACAAACAGCGGAAAAGCACACCAGCCATTTACGGTCCATTTTTTCGATAAGCGGAACAGAAAGTAATGATCCGAGCGGGTAGCCGATAAATGACAAGGCAATATACTCCAGTGAATGCGTGACGGTGTAGCCCTTTGATGCGAGTACAAGCGGTGCGAGCGTCCCAAAGCCGTAGTAGCCAATCGTTTGGAAAATTTGAAAAATGTAAAGCATGACCGTACTTTTCCATAATCTTTTTTGAAAGACCGCACTCAAAGTACTTCCCTTTGGCGTTTGATCTGCAGGCTCAGATTGCAATTTTGAAACCATCCCGGCCTCTTTCTTTCCTTCCTGAAATCTCTCCAGTAATGCAACTGCTTCCTGCATTCTTCCTTTTGTGGCAAGCCAGCGCGGAGACTCCGGAAGCGACCGCGCCGCTATCAAGACGAAAACACCCCCTGCCGCCCCAAGCAGGAACACCCATCTCCATCCATCCAATCCCATTGGGCTTAAAGGTACAAGGACACGGGAAAGAAATCCTTCAACAGGAACGGCGAGAAAACCAAGCGTATACGCCCAGGCAATATATTTCCCGCGTTTTACCGACGGAATCAATTCGCTTAAATATGTATCACATAACGCCGGCTGCGCGCCCAGGCCCATTCCTGCCAGGAACCGGAAAAAAATGACCGTGCCGACATTCGGGCTAAAGGCAATGAAAATAGTAAAAAGACTATAAATGCCGATATTGAGCATAAACGCCCGCTTTCTGCCGTAACGGTCCGCAATATGGCAAAGGAAAATAGCCCCGATAAACATCCCCAAAAAGCTGGAGCCCAGCAGCAAAGGCATGAGCGAAGCCGAGACATGAAATTCTTCACCTAATACACTGGAGAGCACACCTGCAAGAAATAACTCAAAAAACTCGAAAAATAATCCCATTCCAATTACCGCGGTTGCCCGTTTTTGCACTTTTCCTACTGACAGCCTGTCCAACTGATGTCCGATCGTCTGATTCAACGGTCATACCTCCCTGAATTGTCATTTTCTTTAGCTGAATGAAACTTCAACTTAATTGAAGCGGTTGCTAATATTGTATGGATTTCTAACATTTCAAAAATTAAATATCTCTATATTAGTATTTTTTATTCAGCTCGTCAACCCTTTTTGCAGATTTTTTAGAGATTAAAAAAAGTGGAAGCCTTCTATTTTTGGCAATCAATAGGTATCCCAAATGGACGGCGTGAAAGCGAAATGCAACAGCAATATGCGGGGTCCCATAAACGCACTCTTTTAAAAGAATGGGAAAGAAGCGGAGCTGCAGAGGATAAAGAACATGTATTGTGACCGGTAAAATGATGGTGCAGCTCGGCCATATGAAAAAGTGCCGCGATTGCGGGCGTCGGTTGAGATGGCAAAAACAGATGTGTAGCTCGGCCATATGAAAAAGTGCTGCCGAATTTTTGCTGCCATAAACAATCTAACCAACAGCAAAAAAATAACCGTTCCCATCTCCTAGATAAAACTGCGGATAAGAAAGCCAATTTATACTTGTCTTTGTGCTGCCGGGTCTTCCTGGCTGTTTTTTCTTACTGTATAGGAGACAGCTAAAAAGATGATGGCGATGCCGGCTGCCTGCATATAGGACGGTGCGAAACCAGTGATGAAAATATCAAGCAAAATGGCAACGCACGGATCAAGATAAGAAAGGGCTGAGATGACGGACGTGCGCAAAAATCGGATGCTGCCATAAAACAGCAAATACACGATACCGGTATGGATGACACCTGTCAGCAAGCTGAATGTCCAGTTTTCGGGAGTGAGCCCAGTGTATTTTGAAAAGTCGACAAAAGGCGCCAGCATGATGACCCCGATGAATGTTTGCAGAAACGTGACGAGGTATGGACTTGCCTGTTTGATCCTTGTGCCGATCATCACTGTACCTGCATAAAAAATCGCCGCACAAAATGCGTAAACCGACCCAACCAGGAGAACGTGGCTGAACGCAGAGGAAGCTGTTACGGTAATCATGATGGTGCCGATAAAGGCCGCCAAAGTGGCAAGCAGTCCGCCCCATTGGAATTTTTCCCGGAACAGCGTCCAGCCTGCAACAAGCACAATGAGCGGAGCTGTATTGTAAATGGAAATCGCGGCGGTGACAGAAGTTTTTTCAAACGCCAAAAACAAGAAAAGCCAGTTGATGACAAGCGTAACACCTCCGCCTAAAATAAAGAGCATCTCTTTTATACTCCAGCGCTCTTTTTTGTACTGGCCGGTCGCAAGCCAGTAAACGGCTAAGATCGCTGAAGCACTCACACAGCGGACGAAAACGAGTTCCAGTGCGGGCAGGCCCGTATACTTAGAGAAAAATCCGATTGAACCAAAAATCACCATGGAGATGCTTAGTTTTAAAAATGCCGGTTTATTCATGAAAGTAATCCTTCTTTTATGTATAAAGTCGTATTTTCAGTATAATTTGTATTGAAAAAATTGTAAATAAAAGGCCTGGCACTTTGCGTGGCGCCAAGCCTTTTGTAGACCACGTATACGACCCTGCCGCCATCCTCCTCAAAGCGGATGCTGACGGAATCCTATATTTCTCCTCAAACCATTTGCGAATCGCTGGATTCAGTCAGGAAATCAAAATTTTTGCCGTTTTATAAAATGAACAAAATATTCCAGCCCTGTTATCTGCTGTACCAAGTCGTCATCATGCAAATGGGTGCTCGGACTTGATGTAAATACTTAAGTTCATTTCTAGTTGCTTGATCTCTTCTTTATTGTGTTTTAACATGGCTGCCACTTTATCGGCACGGGGCACCTTTTTTGGCAATCATCTTTTAGTCGAACCGAATCATGATTCTAGATGAATCCCCTTTAGCCAATTTGTCGAAACCCTCATTTATCTCATCCAAAGAAATGACATCACTTACCAATTCATCCACTGGCAAGCGGCCGTTTTTAAAAAGCCGGATATAATTTGGAATATCCCTTTCTGGAACACAGCTACCGATATAGGAACCTTTTAGCGTCCGTTCCTCAGCCGTCAGCGTTACATAAGGGAAAGAAAAATGATGTTTTGGATCCGGTAGTCCTGTCGTAACGGTTGTGCCACCGCGCTTGGTGATGGCGTATGCCGTTTCCATCGCCGGGACTGCACCTACCGTCTCAAAAACAGTATCCAGTCCCCCGCCAGTTGCTTCACGTATTTTCTCAACAACATCTGGATCTTTGGAATCAAATACATCTGTTGCTCCAAACCTTTTTGCCAACGCAAATTTATTTTCATTGACATCTACTGCTACTACACGGCTCGCCCCTGCTGATACAGCCCCGATTAATGCGCTTAATCCGACGCCGCCCAAACCGACAACCGCAACTGTGCTGCCCAACTTAATCCGGGCTGTATTCACGACTGCCCCGACCCCCGTAATGACAGCGCATCCAAAAAGGGCAAGCTTTTCAAACGGAACGTCTTTTTCAATTTTAATCAAAGAACGACGGGACACAACAGCATATTCTGAAAAAGCGGATACGCCGAGATGGTGCATGATGTCTTCACCATTTGCATGCAGCCGGATGCCGCCTCCTGGTAAAGTACCTGCCGCGTTTGAAGCCGCACCCGTTTCGCATAATGCAGGGCGTCCCTCCTTGCACGGCAGGCATTCGCCACAGCTTGGTACAAACACACAAACAACATGGTCACCCGGCGCAAGATCCGTCACACCTTCACCGGTTTTCACCACTTCACCGGCAGCCTCATGCCCAAGAGCCATCGGTAAAGGCCGGGGTCTGCTGCCATTTATAACAGACAAATCCGAGTGGCACAAACTGGCCGCCTTCATCTTGACAAGCACTTCTCCTTGTTGCGGTTCATCGAGTTCCAATGTTTCAATTTTAATCGGTTTGCTTGCTGCATATGGCATAGCAGCACCTGATTCCCGTAGTACAGCAGCTCTGATCTTCACTCTCACCCATCTCCTCTGAAATTCGTTATGTATCAGCGCACTTGAACGGTTTTCAAAGCCTACGAATATCACTTATATGCTTTGTTTTCGGCGAATTGGGATTGCTGAACAAATCTGGAACGCCCGGAACTAGCTGATATGCTTCATAGCCTTGATAAGTATAGTGATTTGTGTTTAGATTCGCTATTATTAAATTCTTTATTTTATTTTACGACTGAATAATGAAAAAAACAAATAAGCAGCCTTTAGTAAATGCAAACCGAAATTCATCCCTTACCTTCTGCCCTTCACCGATTGAAGAGAGTGACTTCTTCCGGAAAATGAAAAAACGCTCCTTACTAGATTATAAGGAACGTTTTACCGAAAAACTGAAATGTGATCTTTTGATACCGGTGGTCGGGGTCGAACCGACACTCCCGAAGGAACACGATTTTGAGTCGTGCGCGTCTGCCAATTCCGCCACACCGGCATGATCCTATGAATCTCAAACAAAACTGTTTGTTATGTCACTTTTATAATTATATCCAGATCGTAAAAAATGTCAATAACCATTGTGTGAAAAAGGGAAGCAAAACAGCTCCCCTATTCACATATGATCTTCCTTCAGTTCACTTAGGATCTCATAAGACCGCAGCCGCTCTTCATGGTTGTAAATATGCGATACAAACATCAACTCATCGACCTGTGTATCATCCAAAAATTCTTCCATTTTCTCTTTGATTGTCTGTTTTGAACCGATAAAAGCATATTCAAGCTGACGCAATGCCGCTTCTTTTTCAAACGGAGTCCAAATCCCGTTCATGCTATCGACAGGCGGCTGCAGCGTCTGCGATTTTCCACGGATAACGCCGAGGAAAAACTGGTACAGGCTTGTTGCGATCCTTTCTGCTTCTGCATCTGTGTCAGCTGCTACGCCATTCACACACGCAATCACATATGGCTTTTGCAAATACTTGGACGGTTTGAAGTTCTCCCGATAAAGGTATAAAGCATCAAACAATTGCGCTGGTGCAAAATGGCTTGCAAACGAAAACGGCAGGCCGAGCCTGGCAGCAAGTGTGGCACTGTATGTACTTGACCCAAGAAGCCAAACCGGAACATCCACCCCTTCTGCCACGACGGCCCGTGCATACGTCCTGCGTTCTTTATCCGAGAGAAAATAGTTCATCAGTTCTTGGACATTATCCGGAAAATCCATTTCCCCGCCCCTTAAATTCCTTCTGAGCGCCGCAGCTGTCAATTGGTCTGTACCCGGCGCACGGCCAAGGCCGAGATCAATTCTGCCTGGATAGATGGAACCCAGTGTTCCAAACTGCTCAGCCACGACAAGCGGTGCATGATTTGGAAGCATCACACCGCCAGACCCGACACGGATGGTTTTCGTCCCTGCCGCTATATACCCGACTAAAACAGCCGTTGCAGAGCTGGCTACTCCCACCATATTATGGTGCTCCGCGAGCCAGTATCGTTTGTAGCCCCAATTTTCAACATGCTGTGCGAGGCTTAGGCTATTTTTAAACGAATCTGCCGGTGTCTTTCCAGATAAAACGGGGATCAAATCTAAAACCGAAAATGCAACGTCATTCAACTTTTTTTGACTACCCATTGTCCGCTTCCTTTCCTTCTACTCGTGAAGATAGATCTATTGTAAAATAACAGATTCCCAAAACAAAATGATTTGCCTAACCTGTCCGGTGTATCCCAATGATGAGAACGTTCGTTTATGATACTGAAATTAAGGGAAAATGCAATGAAAAACAGTGCTCGTATGATCGGACCCATGGGCGTTGGGTGTTTCGGGTACAAGCTTCCCAATAGAAGCAGCAGAAAGAGCATTGGTATCCAAACTTCATGAAGTTGGCGAAATGGAAAATAGACTGCTTGTTGAAGCAGTATGCATAACTGGATCAATCGTTGGAAAGCCCCGTAAAAGTGAACAATCGAGAGAAAACCGGACCTTTTAAAGGAGGGGGTTAGCGATGCAAATTGGCATGGACTTATTAAAATTGATTATGGGCTTTCTTGCGCTCATTTTTTGTCTAAAATGTACCGGCGCCAAAAGCATTTCAAACCTTACGCCAATCGACTTCATCTGGAGCATAATGCTGTCTGAAATCGTCGGCAACGGCCTTTATGACCCAAGTGTAAAATGGTACTACATTCTTGTGATGCTTTCTGTTTAGGTCATCATTAAAATCATTTTTGACATCCTCATTTATCGCTATGATAAACTGGAAAAATTCCTTATCGGGGATAAAACGGTGATTATCGATAAAGGAAAAATTAACAAAGTCGTACTGAAAAAAAATAAAATTGATATGAATCAACTGTCGGAGTTATTGAGAAAGCAGGGCGTATTTTTGCTTGATGAAATTGACCAGGCCTATCTTGAAAAAGATGGGACGATTACGGTAAAAAAAAGAAAAAACAACCCTAGTAAATAGTAGGCTGCCCAGTTCTGTTCTCATTATAAAAGGAAAATCTAAGATAGTATTTCCAAACCTTTCTTATTAGATCAATTCCCTTTTTGTACAAGTTAAACAACTATAGATACTCACAAGTGTACGCTTTCAAGCAGCCACTTAAATTGGCCTCGGCTTCAATAATATAATTGCAATAAAAAAACGCTTCTCTTTATCTTGAGAAGCGTTCCATTTGGCATCAGCTTTCAATGTGATGCTATTATACCGGTGGTCGGGGTCGAACCGACACTCCCGAAGGAACACGATTTTGAGTCGTGCGCGTCTGCCAATTCCGCCACACCGGCATGATATGATGGAGGCGGCAACCGGAATCGAACCGGTGATAAAGGTTTTGCAGACCTCTGCCTTACCTCTTGGCTATGCCGCCATCAATGGAGCGGAAGACGGGATTCGAACCCGCGACCCCCACCTTGGCAAGGTGATGTTCTACCACTGAACTACTTCCGCATACTGGGCCAGCTGGATTCGAACCAGCGCATGACGGAGTCAAAGTCCGTTGCCTTACCGCTTGGCTATGGCCCAATAAATATGGGGCGGATGGTGGGAATCGAACCCACGAATGCCGGAGCCACAATCCGGTGCGTTAACCACTTCGCCACAACCGCCATCATAATGGCAGGGGCAGTAGGAATCGAACCCACACTGGAGGTTTTGGAGACCTCTGTTCTACCTTTAAACTATGCCCCTTTAAAAAATGGAGGGGGACGGATTCGAACCGCCGAACCCTGAGGGAGCGGATTTACAGTCCGCCGCGTTTAGCCACTTCGCTACC
>NZ_CALPDC010000069.1:0-8363 GCF_943193165.1 Weizmannia agrestimuris | reverse complement strand
AAAGAACGGGTGATGGACATCATCGAACCATGGCTGGATTCCGATCTCATTCTTGACTTTGATTCAAGTGTCGAAACTGTTTATGGAAACCAGGAGGGAGCGAAAATCGGGGTGAACCCCCATAAGCCGGGCAGAAAAAGCTACCACCCCCTTCTCGTTTTTGAAGGAAAATCCCATCTTTGCTTAAACGGTGTGCTAAGACCGGGAAACGTCCATTCAGCTGACAACGTAATTGAATTTGCCGAGGAAACCTATCGATTGCTTTCCGCTCAGTACCTTATCCGGTACGCCCGTTTTGACAAGGGATTTGGCGGAGAAAAGTTTTACAGTTATTGGGAGCAGCAGAAGATTAACTACGCCGGCAAACTGAAATGGACATCAAGATTGAAAAAGTATGTTGAAAACGACAATTCTCCGTGGATCCGGTATGTTGATGATGAGCTGATTGTTATAGAGGGAAAAACAGTCTACTACCAAGCAACTTCCTGGGAAAAGCCAAGAAGAGTTGCGGTCATCCGAAAAGCTGACAAGTATGAGGAAGACCAGCTTCAATTGTTTGATTTTCTCTGGGATTATGAAGCCATTGTGACAACGATGGACTGGGAACCTATGGATATTTGGAGATTTTACAATCAGAGAGCCTGTCTGGAAAACTATATCAAAGAGTCTAAATATGGTTTTTCGATGGACAAGACTGTTGACCCAATTTCGTATCAGCCGTAATATCGTCAAGTGTACCACGAGGTTGCATCGTAATTTCAAGACCATTAGCAGTAAATCTACTTTTCCTATCCGAATAAAACGGCGCCCGGCAAACTAAAAAGATGGGTTATCCTCCAAAACAAAACTCCCATTCAGGATGATTTGGATCTTTTGGAATTTCGGAAGGCCAAGGTTCCGGATCATTTTCATTCAAAAATTTAACAACATTCCAAAATTGTTTTTTATAGTCTTCTGCTCGCAATTCATTTTCTGAAGGTTTAAAAAAGATAACTAGTGTCGTTCTTTTACCTATAGATTTGTAGCTTTTTATGTATTCATAAACTCCGTCTCTAATATTTAATAATTCATGCGTATCGTAAGCCGATTCAGCAAATATATAACGAATAAGCCCATTTTTTTCTGCTTCTACTGCAAAATAACAAGGATATGGAGCAGAATCATCAAGTAACGAGTTTCGAAAATCAGAATAGGTGGTAATCATCCATTCCTTTAGAATACCTTTTTCCATTCCCTCTTTGATTTTTTCTTGATCCAAAAGTGAACTAATTTTAATCATTAAGCTTCCCCCCTTTTTTACCAACCGTGTGTATGATGATAATAATAAGATAATGCCAATTATTGAAAAATTTATATTATTTTACAATATTTTTGTGTTTTTGACAATTTTTTCAACATTGCAGCCTAATAATGGTGGATGCGCGCAGGAGATGTATGCCTTCGAGACTAGCAAACTGAAATAAGATTTGCGATCAGATTCGTAGAAATAAAAAAGAATAGCTACAAGCTATTCGGAGTAAAATTTTTGGACTGTCATTTTGTACAGTCCGAATTTTTATTTATCCTGAAACACGCTAAAATGTTTCAAGACATTTTGAGTTTCTTCTTCTGTGATCCCGATATAACGGAGAGTAACAGAAGGATGAGAATGGTTCAAAATCTCTTGCAACATGGCAATATCCTTCGTGGCTTTATAAAACCAATAGCCAAATGTTTTTCTGAGCGTATGATTACCAACATGCTCTACTCCGGCAAAATCAGCCGCCTTTTTCAGCTGGCGATAAGCCTGTGTCGGTGTAATCGGCCGGTTTCCTTTCCTGGATGGAAAGAGCCACTCACTGTCTAATCCAGCTGCGTATTCATACACTTCCTCAAAACAATGGCCAATATAAATATCGCGGATTTTTTGGGTTTTTCCTTCTTTTACTCGTAAAACCTTCTCTTTTTTGTTTTTCAGCCTCAGAATCGCTTCAGTTTTGATTTTAAGCAGGTCTCCAACCCGTAGGCCTGTTTCACACCCTAACACAAATAAAATGTAATCTCGGGGCAAACAGTGGCGTTTTAACGCCCATTTCATATCGTCTAATTGCTGCTGACTACGGATTGGCTGCACATTTTTTGGTGTCGTCATCTTTTCTCCTTCCCTTTAAAAATCAACGATTTGAATGTACGATTTTGTAGGATGTCTCAATCCTATCGAAGAAAAAGGGAAAAGACAAGAGAATAAGCGAAAATGAATGTATGTTTTTATACAAATTCATACATTGAACGAAATAAAAAGACCACCTTAGGTAAGATGGTCTTTTTCCTTGTTATTCATCATTCTTTAACCTTCAATAACCTTAAACTGTTTAGCGTTACAAGTAATGTTGCTCCCATATCGGAAAATATCGCTATCCAAAGCGTTAACCAACCGGGGATTACTAACAACAATGCTACTAATTTAATTGCTAAAGAGAATGTAATGTTTTGTTTGATGATAGATAAAGCCTTACGACTTAATTTGATGGTATATGGCAATTTACTTAAATCATCAGACATTAACGCAATATCAGCTGTTTCTAATGCTGTATCGGTTCCAGCTCCTCCCATCGCAACACCAACAGTTGAAGCTGCAAGAGCAGGTGCATCGTTCACACCATCACCGACCATTGCGACACCTTGATTTTTCCCTCGAAGTTCTTTAATGAAATTTAATTTATCTTCTGGTAGCAAATCGGCCTTAATATCAGAAACACCTACTTCTTTTCCGACGACTTCTGCTGTTCTTTTGTTATCACCTGTAAGCATAACAGTTTTTTCAATTCCAATTTGATGAAGTTTACGGATCACGGATTTCGATGATTCTCTTATTTCATCAGCAACAGCAATAAACGAAAGAATTTCTTTTTCCGTTCCTAACACTATCACCGTTTTCCCTTGTGTTTGCATCTTTTCAATTTTTTGTTTTTTATCGTTTTCGATACTACCGTGCAATTCTTCAAAAAGAGTTGAACTTCCTACATAATACATTTCATTATTTACTTTCGCTTTTACGCCTTTACCTGTAATGGATTGAAACTCTTCAACCGAAACTCCATTAATATTCAATCCATTTTCTTCTGCTTTTCTTATAATGGCTGTACCAAGTGGATGCTGGGAACCCTTTTCGATGGCAGCTGTAATCGTCATCAACTCATTTTCATTTCCACCAAATGTCACAATATCTGTAACCGCTGGAATACCTTTTGTAAGTGTACCTGTTTTATCAAAAGCAATAACCTTTAAGTGACCTGCTTCTTCTAAATGAATCCCACCTTTAATTAAAACACCGTTTCTTGCCGCATTTCCTATGGCAGTAACTACTGCAACTGGAGTTGAAACAACTAAGGCACAAGGGCAACCAACCACTAATACAGCTAATCCTTCATATATCCAGTAACTCCAATCTCCTCCGAATAATAACGGTGGAATAATCGCAATTAATGTAGCCAAAATGATGATAGCTGGTGTGTAATATTTTGCAAATTTATCAACAAATGCTTGAGAAGGTGCTTTCTCTGCTTGAGCTTCTTCTACTAAATGAATAATTTTCGATAATGTGTTATCTTCAACCCGTTTGGTTACTTTTACTTCTAATAATCCTTCTTCATTTAATGTGCCAGCATAGACCTCATCATCAATGGTTTTGGTTACTGGAACACTTTCTCCAGTGATAGCAGCCTCATTTAATGTGGATGTACCCTTTATAACTATTCCGTCCATCGCTAATTTTTGCCCAGGCTTGACGATCATAATATCACCGATTTGAATATCCTCCACGTGAACCATTATTTCTTCATTTTCACGGCGAATTAACGCTTCTTTTGGAGCGATATCCATCAACATTCCAATCGATTGACGAGCTTTATCCATTGAATAACGCTCTAAGGCTTCGCTAATGGCGAAAAGGATCACAACGGTTGCTCCTTCACCCCATTGTCCAATCAACGCGGCTCCTATTATGGCGATCGTCATGAGCGTATCCATATCGAATTTAAATTTACTTAAATTTCTAAGGCCTTCAATAAATAAGGAATATCCACCTATTAAAATCGATGCAGCATATCCAATCGTAGGGATAATATTATTTTCACCAAATTGCCTTCCTAGAAACCAACTAATAATGAGCAATGCAGCCGAAATATAAACCTTAATATTTTCTTTTTCCTTCCAAAAAGGCTTATACTCTATCCTTTGTTCTTTTTCATCCTGAATCTTTAAATTCTCAAAGGCCCCTGCTTTTTCTAATTCTTCAATCGTTGTTTCACCATAAACTGTAATTTTGGATGCTCCAAAATTTACTTTTGCGTCCTTTACACCTTCTAAATTTTTCACGTTATTTTCAAATTTGGCTGCACAATTTGTACAAGATAATCCTTGAACGCGATAGGTTTTCATTTCTTGTTCAGATGGTAAGGTTTGTTGATTAGACATTCACTTTCACTTCTTTCTTATGGGCTAAAGCAATCGTGATTAATTGTTTAATATGTTCATCTTCCAGTGAATAAAATGCCATTTTTCCTTCTTTTCGATATTTCACTATTCCTTGTTTATGAAGAGTCCGTAAATGATGAGAAGCTGTTGCGACAGAAGAACCAATAATGTTGGCAACATCACACACACACAATTCGTCATCCTGACAAAGTGAAAAAACGATTTTTGTTCTGTTTTCATCTGCAATGGCTTTAAATAATAGGGCAACACTACTTATATCGTGTTTAGCTAATTCGCCTTGTATTCGATTCACTTTTTCTTCGTCATAACAATAAATTTCGCAAGTGTCTTTGGTGCTCATTAATGTCACCTCTTTATATTCAAATGTTCATTTGAATATATTGTACCCCCTTTCCTTTTGATAGTCAAACATTTATTTGAATTGATGCTAGTATAGTTTCATGGACACCCTTTAGTGATGTGAAGCGCTTAACAAACACCGGGGCCGTTTGCACAGAACGGGGAACGCGGGGATACCCTTTTTTGAACACAATGTGAATTTTTTTAATGGACGTGAGATTTTTTATGAACATCAAGGATTTACAATACTATAAAAAGCTGTATCAGGAAAAGCGATATACAAAAGTGGCCAATTTTTTCCATGTCAGCCAGCCGGCAATTACCGCTGCTATCCAGCGGCTTGAAAAAGAGCTTGGTACGCAGCTGATCATAAGGGACCAGTCCCATCACGAGATACGTTTTACAGAAAGCGGCCGGCAATTTGAAAGGCATGCCACCCAGATGCTGAAAGAACTGGATATTGCCCGGAAGGAAATCCAGGCATTAAAAATGGAAAAGGTCTCCATTAGCTTGCCGCCGATTATAGGGAACTATTATTTCCCGGCCATTTCCTCCATGCTCGCCAAAGAGAATCTGCTGCAGAATATGAATGTGTACGAGGATGGTTCACAATCGCTGTTTCACAAACTGCTAACGGGGAAAATGGATATGGCCTTGCTGGGCGCAATCCATCCGATAGAAGACGAGCACGTAACGAGCCATTTGCTTGCCCGCAAAAAATTTAAAATTATTGTCAGCCCGCAACATTCGCTTGCTACGAGAAAATCCGTGGCTTTTCAAGAACTGAAAGACGAACCGTTCATTCAGCTGAGCGACCATTTTATTCACCCATTGGCTTTTGAAGGGCTCTCAAAAAAGACCCGGACCCATCCGCCGGTTATTTACCGGACAAATGATATTCAAATCATTAAAGGCATGGTTGTGGTTGCTGAAAATGTCGGCATCAGCTTTTTTACAGAAATTGCCGTCCCGGAATACGCCCCTGTCATAGCATTGTCGCTCGCTGACCCCGGCCAGCCGGAATTCCTCATTTCCCTTGCCTACCGGTCCAATCACATTTTAACGCCTTTACAGCAAAAGTTGGTGGACGTGCTGACGAAGCAGGAGCAGCGAATAAACGGTTCCTGATCAATCTTTTTATACGGATTTCATATGCGGCTGCCGCCCATGCCAGAAACACAGCCTGGAGAAAAACATCATTTTTCCGATTGCCCATTTTCTGCCAAAAAAGTTGGCTCGCAAGCCTTGCCGCCGGACTTTATTTTGGATGCCGGTGCCGCGCCCGTTCCGGCATGGGCGTCTATGTGAAGGAAGCAGGGGAAAATTTTACGATGAATCTTGATGCAGATATTCAATCTGAAGAAAGACCGTGAATGTTGTTGGATATCTGAATGCAGAACGCCTAAATGTGAAGGAAGTCCGGATACATTTAATGCAGAACACTTCCAGTTATGGAACACGGAAACAATCCGTCCATAACCGTATGCAGCGCCCAATCTATGTAATTGGGCGCTGATTGCATTCTATTTTGTATTGGTAAACCCACCGTCAATACGGATGACTTCCCCATTTATGTACTCCTCTTTAGAAGTCAATAAGAAAGTGACCAGTTCTGCCACTTCTTCCGGCGTACCGAGCTTTTTTGTGGAATTCCGCGTGTTGCGTTCGCTTTCATTTCCGGATTTCCTATGATTCATCCGAACAAGCTAGATTATACACTGGCAAAAGCGGAGAGATGGGCAACCATCTCTCCACTTTTGCCTTTGATTAAAATGATCTTTCCATTCCCCGCTTTGTTGTTAAATCAATGATCCGCTGGTTTCTGCTCCCGCGGAATGATAAGGTTAAATCCCGCTCTGCCAATAGGAACGGGCCATCAACGAGCACATCACAATATCGCAGCAATTCCCGTTTACAGGGATCATCGGAAGCGATTAATTGTTCAAATGTATAGCCTGAGTAAACCCAAATGTTTTTCCCCAGTGCTTTTAATCGTTTTGCCACTTCGCACACTTCTTGCGCTTGAAAAAAGGGTTCTCCGCCGGAAAAGGTTACATCTGTTAATGGATTGCCGGCCACTTCTGCAACGACATCTTCAACCGGCATCTCTGTCCCATTATGGATATTCCAACTCCTTGGGTTATGGCATCCCTTGCAAAAGTGCGGACAGCCTGCAAAAAAGATCACGGTTCGCAAACCTTCACCGTCAACAACCGAATCGTGGATGATATTCATGACCCTCATTGATGTTTCACCCTTTCGCTCTCTTCTGCACGTTTGGCTGAATTCCACCTTTTCATATCGCCAACCAGGTAACCGGTTATTCGTCTAATGCGCCCAATCCTACCTTCATCGGCATTATGGCAAACCGGGCACTCATTATCAATGATTCCCGAATAACCGCAGACGCCGCACTGGTCGACGGGATGATTGATGGCACCATAGCCAATATCATATTGCGCCATGGCTTTTACCAATCGATCCAAAGCACGGACATTTTTTGAAACATCCCCATCACACTCAATATAAGTGATGTGGCCGCCATTACATAATTTATGAAAAGAACCTTCAATTTTTATTTTATCAATCGCCTTGATTTGATAATAAACCGGAATATGGAATGAATTCGTATAATAGGACCGGTCCGTCACCCCGGGAATTTTTCCAAACTCTTTTTGGTCATTTCGCGTAAACTTCCCTGATAACCCTTCTGCCGGCGTTGCAATTAAGGAAAAGTTTAAATCATAAGTCTCACTTGCTTTGTCCACTTTCTCCCGCATATGCTGAATGATACGATACCCTAATTGATAAGAATCATTAGACTCCCCATGATGTTTGCCTGTCAGTGCAACCAGTGCTTCAGCCAGCCCAATAAAACCAACACTTAATGTGCCATGTTTTAATACTTCTCCTACTTCATCATCCGGGTTTAAATTTTCGCTATCCTGCCAAATATTTTCCCCGTACAAAAAAGGAAAATGTTTCGCCTGCTTTTTTGCCTGGAAATGAAACCGTTCTAACAATTGTTGAATGGCAAGGTGAAGATAACGATCTAGTATGTTAAAAAATTCACATTCATTTTTAGCAATCAGCGCTATTTTTACAAGATTAATAGAAGTAAAGGACAAATTCCCGCGGCGGATACTATTTTCTTTTCCATGGCGGTTTGCCATCACACGGGTGCGGCAGCCCATATACGCAATTTCTGATTCCGGCGTGCCGTCATAATAGGGACGATTAAACGTGGAATCTATAAAGCTAAAGTTCGGAAATAAACGTTTTGCCGTCGTTTCAAGTGCTAATTGGTATAAGTCATAATTTGGTTCCCCGGGTTCAAAATTGATCCCTTTTTTCATTTTAAAAATTTGAATGGGAAAAATCGGTGTCTCCCCTTTCCCGAGCCCGGCTTTCGTTGCCAACAACATATTTTTTACGAGCAATCGCCCGGCTTTGGACGTATCGGTACCGTAATTAGGGCTTGCTGAACGAATCAGATTCTGTCAGATACAAGCCAAATTACGGTTATTAAAATATAAAATAGTGTTGTA